>JAQCHP010000277.1 GCA_027619595.1 Planctomycetota bacterium | reverse complement strand
CCCCGTCAGTCCGTAAACGCAACCAACTCCAGACGACTCGCTCCACGCGAAGCGGTTAAGTTCAACGAATTGCGTTGACCGGGCCGCGGCCAAAAGACATTATTTTCAAGAAACGCGCGGCCCGCGGCTCCGCGTCCAACGCTTGGTTCGCCGTGATTATTCCCCTGCCTCGTACAGCTCCCAAAGTGCGGGGAAATTCGATTTCAACCAAGCATCCCATCCAGAACGCTCGTTAAGCGTGTTTCGATACTCTTCGATCTGCTGAGCGACGTCATCGTGACCCGCCCTTTGAAGGCGTTCCACCGCAACCCTCCAAAGATCCCGGCCACGTGCTCCGCCTCCGGGCTGTTGAACGGGAGCGGCAGCTACGTCGCGCTGTGCGGTCTCCTCACATCGGACCTTCTTGGGCCACGCAAAACATGCTCGGTCACCGAAAACCGGCGTTAGCTGCTCATTGTCGCTTTGCGGCAATTGATGCAGGTCGTCAGTCCATGCTTTGGTATGCCACTGGCGAGCGGCGTATGCTGAGATTAGCGCATCCCAGGCATGCTCGGAATTTATGTTGATCTCCTCCTCACCAATCCAGTCCGTAAGACTTTGAATCATCGTGCCAGATTGTTCTGCGTAATCGTACACGTTACCAGTCAGCGCAAAGTACAAGACCTTAGGATGTGTTTCGGTAATTGGTAGGCTTTCAACGCGTTCAGCAAGCATGCGCATCACTACGGCGCCGTTAATCGGCATTGCGCCGTAGAGAGAGTTGGAAGATGTAACCGAGTTAGCTACGGCCGGGTACGTAGCACGTAACGCACGATCTGCAGGTCGCCAACCAGATGGGCCCGTGCTCCAAAGAGTGAGGGTATCAACGCCAAGGACGATAATTTCACGGTCGCGACAAATCTCGCGGAACCAATCGATTGCGTGTTGCGCGGTCAACAGCGTGTCAGAGACTACGTTGTTCCCATTGATTGCAGCGACGCCGTGTGCGCCACCGCCGCCAGGATCATATCCCAGATAGATGCTCGACAAGGTGTGCTCCTTCGTGGGGGGAAAATTGTACACGAGAAGTTGGAATCGACTTGATCGGCGAACGCCTGCGGTAACCGGGCCGCCGCCAAAAACCTATGACTTCAAATCGCGCGTCATCGGCGGCTCCGGTTCACCGCTTTGTTCGGCGCGTGTTACGCATGGGCCGTTACCGAGCCCGAAGGCGATGCGCTGCCTCTCTTGATCGTAATCCAGAACTACAACCACCACCGACTCCCCCAGCCCAATTGCCGATACCCCTTCTGGAAAACTGGAGTTGTGCAAGAGGCCAGTGCAGCCGTTGGCCAGCATCACGAATACCCCAAAGTCGCGCACCAGCACCACTCTACTTTTGGTCGCAGTTCCGATGGGGTACTTTTCCAAGAATGTCATCCACGGGTTTTCGATGCACTGCCGGTAACTGGCATGGATTCGGCGTTTCGTCGTGTCAACGAGTTGAATCACAACCTCGATCTCCTCTCCCACGCGAAGAAAGTCCAAAGCCTTGGGCTTGCGTTCTGTCCAAGAAACCTCCGAGTCATGGACGAGAGCGCGGAAGCCGGTTGGCAACTCAACGGAAGCACCGAACGGGAGGAAATCAACGACCTTGGCCTTTGTGCGACTCCCGACCGGGTGCTTCTCTTCGGCGCTTTCCCACGGATTCTCCTGAATTGGCAGTCTGGTTAAGGAAATGAAAAGCCGCTGGCGCTTCGAGTGCTTGACCTCAGAGACGACCACATCGAGTTCTTCCCCGATCCTCAGGATCTCATTTGCTTTCGCTCGCTTGTTCAGCCAGGAGACCTGCGTTCCGTGCAGAAAGCCATTGAGTCCATTGCCAATATCCAGAAATGCGCCATGTTTGAGGAACCGTATGACGCGGCCTCGCACGATGGCACCAACTTCCGGAATTGCAGGGGTAGTTGTCATCGCCATGCCAATAGTGCCGAACGACCAAGGTAACCCGGCGGCGGCGAGTGACATGGACTTGTAAAACACGCTTGATTCCGCCGCTCGGGTTGACCGCTTTGTTAGTCATGCTTCGGGACGCGTAGACTATTCACCGAGCCTGAATGGGTCTGATTCTTCGTCACCGACATTCGAAATATCCCGTTGCCCCAAGTGACGCATTGGCTGCTGCGGCTGTGGAAACGGTTCAGGACCGCCCATGTTGTTGTTGATGTGCATTTGAGTGGTACGCGATCGGTTCTCTTCAAGTTCGAATTGACGGCGGGCAATACGTGCTTTTGTTTCTATGTCCTGACACAGTCGGTACACGTTGAGAGCCTGATCAGTAAGCAGGTACGACACCGTGCATGTTTGGCGATTGTCAGTTTGAACGGTGAGGGCACTGGTAAAGAACCCCTGCTTGATGGTGATGTCCTTGAAGTCAACGTAATTCACATCGAACATGTCGATCTTTGTAAAGAACCTTTTGAACATGAGAACGCGATGTGATGACAAGAGAACGATGTCAGCGAAGACTGAAAATGGAAATTGCCGTTGGACCGCGATTGCAACTGGCTGTTCGTAGTCCATGAGGTACGGCTCGATGAGTTCATACTTGTCTGGGGCCACGGCCACGGCACTCAGCATCCTGTTCCGGTCTCGGCCGAATTCTTCACGGTGTGTTGGCTGTTGGTCGAGTCGGGTATCGATTACTTCCACTGCAGGTTCAGGCGCAGGTCGAGGTCGCCGTTTCGGTGTCGTTCGTTTGCGGGGTGCTTCGACGGTGACTTCCGACTTGCATCCGGGGCATTTGCCGGTCTTGCCGATAGATGTTTTGGGGACGTTCAGCGTCTTGCCGCAGTTGATGCATTTGATACGGATGTGTGTGCTCATGAGACGACCATGGTGAACGGTGCTGGTTTCATGACTAACTATTATTAGACAGAATTAATTCCGTCTATTTCCGTTGA
>JAQCHP010000101.1 GCA_027619595.1 Planctomycetota bacterium | reverse complement strand
GCGCTGGCCATGCCGGCTAAGCCGTCATGGCCAGCCACGATTGGCTCTTTGACCTTACGACGTTCTTTGCCGCGTTCCGGCTTCGCTTCGACGGGCACATCCGCCGGAGAGGAACCTTTACGAGTTGCTTCACGCTTCTTTTCATGTTGTCGCGTGAACTCCCGCAACGGTGCGGTGTCTCCGCCAGTCCGGGCTGACCGGAGCGCTTCAGGCGGGAGTGACATAATCGGCTTTTGGGGAACGATCTCCTTCTTCACGCTGATCGGTGGCGATTTGACATCCGGCATGGCCGCCAATTTTACTACCGGACCTCGTTTGACTTCCTTTTCGTCCTTTCTTGCCGCCGGTTTCGATTTGCCGCCATCAGTAGCCACTCGCTTGACATCGAGAACTCGCGGCTTTCGAGCCGTGCCACCAGGGGCAATGTAGTCATCACGAGTCAACCCTACAGAAGGAGTGTCCGTTTTTGGCCGAGAAGGAGTAGCTCGCATCGAGCTCGGTCTGTCCAACGGTGAAACCGGATTCGAAGGAGGGTCAGAAGGTCGTGATTGAGACGGAGCAGTACTGGTAGTACCCGCACCCGAACCGACCCCTGTACGACGAGCCAGTGGACCAGTACGCGCGGCGACTGGCTGAGTTTCATCTGCCTGTGGCGAGGTCGCCGGCTTCGTCGGAATGCTCTGATCGGACTCAGCGGTACCGCTGGTTCCCGCCGGTGCCCCTGTCGTTGGACGCTTGACGTTGGCAGGTGGGCCAGACGACAGGATACGTGGAGTGCTGCTACGGTCACCCGAGGGCGACGTTGTGGGACGGACGGGAACATCGTTGGCTGGCGGCGCCGGACGACTTCCTCCACCCGCCAAATAAGCGCGAACCTTAGCTATCTCCTCGTCAGTGACACTTGCGAGCGCTGAACCTTTTCCAGTGACGCCTGCCCGATTGCAGACCTCCACTAGTTCTTTACTGTCGATTTTCAGTTCTTTCGCCAGGGCGTAGATTCGAATGGGCACTGAGCCCTCCCTCATGTATTGCTCGCGTACTTTGCGAGTCAGCTGCTAAATGTACCTTACATAGGCTATTTCTCCCCGACCCGGCCGCATTACCTAAATAAGCTTTCTAAATGAGCCTTACCTAAATGGGCAATGTGCCACGCGGGACCTCAATTTAAATTTCGTTTGGAGCCCAACGGTGGCCGGTCGGTTGACTAGACCTCACCTGCATCGCATGCACCTTTACGATCCGCTCCCTTTTCAGTCACTTAACTTTCTACTTGCTTATCTGCGCCAGTATTTTCACCCTCATGGGTGATATCATCTTCGGCAGTCTCTGGTTCGGCAGTCTCTGGTTCGGCAGTCTCTGGTTCGGCAGTCTCTAGTTCGGTACTGGCGGGCGCCTCGACGCCACCCTCGCTCAGCTCTCCGTCTGGAGAGGCCGTTGAAACGGCTACGTCACCAGCTACGGGTGGGACCTCGGTGGGTGTCCGATCCTTGTCGCGTTGCCGGCGCCGCTCGTCAGCCGCCGCCACTTCAGCGTCGGCCGCCATCTCCTCCGCTTGAGCGACAATGGCCTCGGTAACCTCGAGGGTCAGTCCACCCATTTCCATCAGGTCATCCGGTTCGATCACCGACAAGTCATCGTACGATAAAAAGCCCTCGCCGACTAGGGTCTCAGCTAACTCGTCCGTGACCCCCTCGATCTTGCCGAACCCGGCAACCGCCCGATCAATTTGTTCCTCTAGCTCGCCGCGGGTCATGATTTCAATGTCCCATCCGCACAATTTACTGGCCAGTCGTACATTCTGTCCACGACGCCCAATGGCAAGCGAGAGCTGATCCTCTCGCACGAGAACAATCGCACGCCCCATCATTTTGCAAAGAATAACTTCATCGACCTCTGCAGGTTGCAGTGCGTTCGGGATGAGCACTTGCATGTCATCACTCCATCGCACAATGTCGATGCGTTCGCCGGCAAGTTCATCGACGATATTCTTAATACGATTACCGCGTACACCGACGCAGGCGCCGACACAATCGATGCGTTGGTCACTGCTATAGACAGCCACTTTGCTCCGATAACCTGGCTCGCGCGACATCGCCTTAATTTCGATGACCCCCTCCTGAATTTCGGGAATCTCTTGTTCAAAAAGTCGTTCGACGAGCTGTTGCCGGGTGCGACTGAGAATTACCTTAACGCGACTACCTTGTTTCCGTACTTCGCAGACGGTGGCTCGCACTCGCTCATTGGCCGTATGGGTCTCACCTGGAATCTGTTCGCTGCGAGGCAATAGTGCTTCGACATTGCCAAGTGCTACCGTCGTTGCGCCGCCATCACTGCGTTGAATGATTCCCGAGACTAAGTCGCCCGTCATTTCTTCGTATTCGTTAAACAGGGCGTCGCGTTCGGCCTCACGAATCTTTTGGATAATGACCTGTTTGGCCATTTGAGCGCCAATTCGGCCGGCAGTTTCCTCCGGGTCGAGCGGACTACCATTGCAAGTACCCGAGATCGTTCCTTCCTGACGATGGATCGTGATCTCGATCACGTTTTCTTCACCGTAGCTCTTGCGCGTGGCGGAAACGAGCGCGGCTTCGATCGCCTGAAATACAATCTCTTTGTCAATATTCTTATCGCGATGGATCGCGTCGACGATTCTGAGCATTTCGCCGGGATTCATGATTTCGTCTTCCGTGTCCACCCGCGTCGTGCCGATTCGATTCACATGACGCGGTCGCCTAAAAAACAAGGACGGCTGCCAGCCATTTTTTTGGCCAAGAGCCGCCCGCTGAAGTCGTCCACGCACGGGCAGGGCCGTCGTGGCGCAGCAGGTTGTTGTACACCGGCCGATCCGGCATGCAACTTCTCAAGCATGTAACCATATTGTTCGTTAGGGAGAGTGTCAAGCGCGCTACCCGGGGGTGTCAACCAATTACCTTCCTATCGCTAGACGTCCCCACTCCCAAATAACTCGCTAGGTGGGGCCGCCCCTGAAATAACAACTTGGCGTTGGCCAGACAGGCTTAACGGCCCGATTTGCCGCCGCTACCCGAAAATAACGGCCAATAACCCGCTGGTGCGAAAGAACTGGCGACAGAAGGCGGGGGTCAGGGGTCCCACTTGGATACGATAACCGTCGACGATTGGCCCTGGGGGGTGAGGCTCACATTGAGCACGGAACTCCCCGCCGGCCGATCCCAGCATCCTCTCGAAACGGGTCCGAGCGGACAGTCAGGATCGGGGGTATCGTAATTGAGGGTTGGGAACAACGGGCCCTCTTGCATCGCCACAACACTGCAGATCAGCTCGGCGAGGCCGCTGCCGGCACCCATATTTCCCGTGTGCCCTTTCAGCGCAGTTAACGGAGTTGTCGTGCCAAAAATTGAATGCAATGCGGTTGCTTCTGCGGCGTCCATTCGCAGTGTACTCGCGCCATGGGCATGAATGTGCCCCAGGTCATGCGGGGCAAGACGTGCCCGACGCAATGCTGCCAAAGTTGAAATTTTTAGCGACTGATGCAGATCAGATTGCGAGGGCCCCTGCCCTGCCATGGCCGAGCCAGCCCCGCGGACTTCCCCCCAAATAGTTGCTCCCCGCGCCCGAGCCGACGATTCCTTTTCCAAGACGATCGCCGCCGATCCCTCGGCCAAAACCATGCCGCGCCGATCGAGGTCAAAGGGTCGGGACCAAGTTTCAGGAAGTGCTTCGCGATCGGTCCACACTGTTTCTTGCAGTGCAATATGCAAACTTCGGAGCAAGTGTAAACGCGTACCCGTCGCGCCAACCAGCATCACGTCGGCAGCGCCGCGCTGAATCACCGCGAGCGCTTCCCCGATCGCCAAATTTCCCGCTGCCTCCCGCATCGTCAGGCTATTACTGGGACCCCGAAAGTCGTTGTAGATCGCCACGTGACTCGCAGGCATATTCGGCAAATACTTGAGCAGCCACAGTGGCGTAATCTGAGGCAGGCCGTGCGTGCCCCATCGGCCAAAATCGAACTTGCCACTTTCGTCGCGGCAACTGCGGATACTGCCAGCAAACTCAACGGGTTCCGTCGTAATATGATCGACGCCGAAGACAACTCCAATCCGTTCGGGACCATAGCTGGCAATGTCGCCGGCGTCGGCAATCGCCCGTTGTGACGCCGCGATCCCCATCTGGATCTCGCGACACATCATCTTGAGACCTTTGCGAATCGCCTTCTTGGGGCCGGGTTCTAATGGACCGAAGTCGTCGATTTCGCCACTGAAGTCCCAAGCCCTACCGCCAGCCACAAAGGGGAAATCATTGATCCCCATATCGGTCAATCGACCGATACCACTTTTTCCGGCGCGGAGCGACTGCCAGACCTGTTGGGGCGTATTTCCCAACGGCGTAATCATTCCCATTCCAGTTATCACCACGCGGGGTGACGTCATGTGATTCCTCATCGTGAAGCGGCCATCTAGTCGTCGGGGCATTCTAGAAGGTTTTGTCCCCACTCCGCTACTGACCTACGATCCTAATAGCGTCCGCGCGAATTGACGCGGCCAGCACTCTTGTCCCCGATCCCCTTAGGACGGCCCGCGACCGCCTCGGCGGAAACGGGGGGCAGTGCATCGTCAGCACCACGCCCCTCGATCACTAACAGCAAGTCGGCGCGAGTGGAACGAGCTGTCAACGGTGCCAACGGGTTCGGCAGCGGGTTCCCCGATGCGGCCGGCGCCGCCAGTGCGGGGACCACGATTCCACGACTTATCAACAGGACTTCATGGACCGACCAGTTAAATCGTTCGTGGATTTGCCACATCGATACCTGCGGTACTTGCACCTGCACCCGCTGATTCGACGCGGACACCGTCGGTAGACTGAGCCACGTATCGGTGATCCGGTCAATCTGCTGAGCCGACCCGCGGACGACCGCGTCGACGGTCTGACCGTCCAGGCTCAGCAGCGGGCTGACTGCCAACGAAAATCCCTCATCGACTTGGCCATAGTTGACTTGATAGCCGGGCCAACTGCGATTGTCCAGTCGGACCGATTGCGGAAAGCTCTTGGGGCGTTTTTGATCGAGCGCGTGTGTCTCACCATTGCGAATCACAGGCTGACTTGCGGCGAGATCTCTTACGTCATTTCGTCGCTTGAGGCCTTCCATGAAGACAGCTGAGTCTTCACGGGTCATCGTCCAGGCTTCGAGACCGGCGGTTTGGGTTGGCAACGGCTTGAGCGCTGGCAGAGCTTTGGTGCGCCAATTCGTATTGCTTACCGTCATGAGCTTCGCGGTAAACGTATGGCGCCGAGCTTCCGGTCGGACCAACCGACGAATTACGTTGTCCACCGTCGATTGAACCGCGGGGACGTGATACACCGTCACCGAATCGCGTGTCACCGATAGAGCGCCCAACGGCGGACCAAACCAAGTATCGTTGCCGGTTTCCTTCAAAATCCATTCCAAGACAAACCGCTCAGGTTCCCGCTCGGCAGCAAATTCCTGCGAGAAGAGTCGAATTTCGTATTCCTTCCAGACTTGCCCCGCCGCGGCAGGAAACGTGCCGGGAATCCCGGCCGGAACGGACTCGTTTCGGGCTGAGTTTGCGTCTGCCTTTGGCGACACCATCGCAGCCTTTTTTTTACCTGACTGCGGATTGCTCAACCCTTGCCAACCCTGGTCCTGAAGCGGTGCCGTAGTTGCCGGTGCTGTGGGTTGGGAATACACAGTGACTTCGCAGCACAGAAACATGAGCACTACAACTGCGAGACGATTCATAGCGTGGCCTCCTTGCCCTCGCATTGGCGGAATTCCCTCACCCCCAGGGACCCCCGCAATCAGCACGAATGAAAACCCGTTTCAAAGTGTATCCGGTTCCAAGTGTGACCGCCCAAACCAGGTCAATCTACGATGGACGTAAGACTCCAATCACAACCGACGCATTGTGTCCACCGAAGCCGAAGCTGTTGCTCATCGCCACCCGAACTGAACGCTCTTTCGGCGTGTTCGGAGTATAGTCAAGGTCACACTCGGGATCGGGATATTGCAAGTTGATCGTCGGCGGAATCGTTGACGTTATAATTGTTTTCACGGTCAGTACTAACTCAATACCGCCGCTGGCACCCAGCGAATGCCCAAGTTGACTCTTGGTACTTGAAATGCTCACGTCATAAGCGTGTTGGCCGAAGACCGATTTGACCGCGACCGTTTCGGCCTTATCGCCCAACGGAGTGCTTGTACCGTGCGCGTTGATGTAGTCGACATCCGTGGCGTTAACACGGCCATCCCGTAACGCGTTACTCATGGCTTGTGAGGCGCCTCGCCCCTCTTCGTCGGGCTGTGTGATATGCCCGGCGTCACAACTAGCGCCAAATCCGTAGACCTCGGCGTAAATACGCGCACCACGTTGCCGTGCATGTTCGTATTCCTCAAGCACCAACACACCGGCGCCTTCACTGAGCACAAATCCGTCGCGCTGACTGTCGAATGGGCGACTGGCACGCGGTGGGTCATCGTTCCGTTCTGAAAGAGCACGCATGTTAGCAAAAGCGCTAATTCCCATCGGCGTGATCGCCGCCTCGGTTCCACCTGTCACCACCACGTCCGCGTCTTCGTACTGGATCGCCTTATAGGCATCCCCAATAGCGTTGGTTGCGCTGGCGCACGCAGTTGCCACCGTATAATTCGGTCCGCGCATCCCGTACTTGATGGACAGATTCCCACCCGCTGCGTTCAGCATGAGCTTAGGAATCGTTAATGCGGAGACACGATCCGGCCCCTTCGAAATCAAGCGGGCCACCTGCGTTTCGATTTCCTGCAGCCCGCCAATTCCGGACCCCAAAATCACGCCGCACCGATGCGATTGCTCTTTCGTAAAATCCAAACCGGAATCATCGATCGCTCGACTACCGGCCAGCATGGCAAATTGGCTAAACCGGTCTAGCCGTTTAACGTCTTTGGCAGGTATACAGTCGCCCGGATCCCAGTCATAGATATCGCCAGCGAACAGGACCTTGTGGCCCGCCGTATCGAAAAGTCTAAGCGGATGGATACCACTTTCGCCTGCCAGCACGCGTTGCCAAAGATCATCAACCTGACAGCTGAGCGATGTTACAACGCCAAGCCCGGTCACGACCACACGACGTTTCATCGTTCCGCTCACTCTTCCGTTCCGAGGTCCGCTCGTTTGGACGATCTGCTGGCTAACATCTGTTGGCTAAAACTTGCTGCTACGCCCGCCGACACGAACTACGTGATGGCCTATGCCGATGCAACGACTGATTTAGCTCGTTTGAGCCTTTTCAATAAAATCGATGGCTTGTCCCACCGTCTCAATCTTGTCCGCAACATCGTCCGGAATATTGATCTCGAATTCTTCCTCAAGTTCCATGATGAGTTCGACTGTATCCAGGGAGTCTGCCCCCAGGTCGGTTACAAACGACGTCTGGACGGTGACTTTGTCTCGGTCAACGCTCAATTGTTCTGCCACAATGTCAATTACTCGGCTAGCAACATCGGCCACGATCTTATCCTCCTAGATTCCTGGCAACTTCCATTCGGCCCGCGGAAGTTGACCATGACGAATACGACAAAATTCCTGTTTATTGATGAATGCCGCTATAACCTGCTGTACATACAGCCGGCTTCATCGACCCATCGGACGCCAATCAAGGGCTTTCTGACATGCGGGAGCAGCCAAACGACACACGATAGAGGATATCGCCAAACGGGGTCAAGGCGAAGTCCCCCAGTTTGCCGCCTTTGCTAGATTGCCGATTACCCAGTCATGCCGCCATCGACAGTAAGGACATGACCAGTCACATAGCTGGCAGCGGGGCTTGCTAAGTACAGAACCGCACATGCAATGTCCTCGGGAGTTCCCAATCGCCGAGCAGGAATTCGCTTCTTGGCTTCTTCCAAGACCGCCTCACCCAAAGTCGCGGTCATGTCGCTTTCAATGAACCCGGGGGCTACTGCGTTTACGGTGATATTTCGTCGAGCCAATTCACGGCTCAAGCTACGGGTGAGTCCGATCAATCCGGCTTTGGAGGCAGAGTAGTTCGTCTGCCCAGCATTTCCCATGATCCCGGAAACGCTGCTTATATTGATGATACGTCCATACCGAGCACGCATCATATGACGCGAAACGGCTCGACAGAATAAGAAGGCTCCCCGGAGATTGGTCGTCAACACGTCGTCCCACGCGTCGTCTGTCATGGCCGGGAGGAGCGTATCGCGAGTTACTCCCGCGTTGTTGACCAGGATGTCAATGCGCTGCCAATCATCGGCCAATTGATCGACGATTTGAGTAACACTATCGCCATCACGAATGTCGCAAGGAATCGCGTCCGCCTGGCCGCCAGCGTCGCGGATACGCTGAACCGTATCGGCTAGTTTGGCTTCCGACCGAGCGAGGCACGCAACCCGGACGCCGCTGCGCCCCAGGGCCTCCGCCATCGCTTGTCCCAGTCCGCGAGAGGCGCCCGTCACAATCGCTGTCTGTCCTGGTAGCTCCACACGAAACACGTTCTGCGCTGCACTCGTCATAGCGGCTTTCCTTGTTCCAACAGGCCCATTTTTACCAGGACCTGCAAAAGGGGGAGGGACTGTTAGGTCCCAAAATTTTCACACTCGATGTTGCGATCGATGCGGCGTAACAAGCCTCGAAGAACCTTGCCAGGACCCACCTCGTAATATCGGTCGAATCCAGCCGCCATGAGCCACCTCATGGAGTCTTCCCAGCGCACGGTCTGCACAACCTGCTCGATCAAAAGTTGTCGGATCGTCTCGGGATCGGTCTGCGGCTGTCCGTTCACATTCGAAACGATGGGGATACGTGGAGATCTTAGATCAATCTTCTCCAGCGCTAAGCGAAGGCGTTCCTGAGCGGATTGCATCAACGAAGTGTGAAATGCCCCCGCCACCGACAACCCGACCGTTTTGGCGCCCGCTGCAGGAGCCAACTCATGTAGTCGCGTACACGAGGCCCGCGAACCTGAAACTACGATGTTTCCCGGGCAAAGCAGATTCGCGATTTGCAATACCTCGCCGGGCAGTCGAGCCGCACCGCACAGCTCTTCGACGGCCGCCGCGTCGAGTCCCAATATACTGATCATGCCGCTGGGATTGGCGTCCGCTGCCAATTGCATGGCCTCACCTCGGGCCCGTACCACGGCTACCGCATCGACAAAGTCGATCGCTCCGGAGAACGTCAATGCTGTGTATTCCCCTAAACTCAATCCAGCGCAGGCCGCCGTGCCTGCGATTACGTCCGGGTGCGTTGCACGCAGATGCTCCAGAGCCGCAAGACTGGCAACCAGCAATGCCGGCTGACTGTGGTCGGTGGTGTCCAAACGCGATTGCGGTCCGACGAAGCAGAGTTCCGCCAAATCGTAGCCAAGTACTTCGTTAGCGGCAGCGAAAAGTTCGCGCACAGCAGGCAGCGACTCGTACAAAGCCTGCGCCATGCCAACTCGCTGCGCGCCCTGCCCAGGAAACAACAATGCTGTTTTGTTCAATTGGTCAAGCCACCGCTGTGTCGATCGATGAATAGTCCAAACACCCACCGATGCCAGAAATGCCTACCCGCTGCCGATCCGCTCTCCAGCACGATCTATGTCACGCGAGTTAAGAACGGGACGTAATTTGATTAGGCAAAATTGTATTTGAGTCGCTAATTGCCTCGCTACGAAGAAGAGGCTTCCATATCAACCACGATACGACCCATGTAGAACCCGCATTTTGGGCAAATGTGATGGGTTGGAACGGCCCAATTGCAGCGTGAACAGAGCATCAGCTGTCGTGGCTTTTTGCTGTCATGCGCGCGGCGCATACCCGTCCGGGAGTTCGATTGTTTTCGTTTAGGAACTGCCATGATCGTCGCCGCTATTTCTCAAAATGGTGAAAAAAAACAAAAATATCTTCGGCCAAAGGAATTCCCTGGCCAATTTTCCAATTCCAGCCAGGGACTCATAAAATACTGGCACGATTCCCAACTGTCAACGGAGCCCCTGCGGATCGGTTGGTTTTTCTTCCAAACTCGACTCCGTTTCGTCCCCCCACCCCGATTTTTTCGCCGCGATAAACTGGGCGAAGCGGTGCGCGCGGATTGCCGCACGGGCCTCAGCCATCAATCGCTGGTAATAATGGAGGTTGTGTGCGGTCAGGAGGATCGGCCCAAGCATTTCCGACGATCGGAACAAATGGGAAATATAGCCCCGCGAATGATGGAGGCAGGCGATGCACGAGCAACCCTGTTCAAGCGGCCTTGGATCGTCAATGTACTGCCTGTTGCGCAACCGCAAAGTCCCCTGGTCGGTAAATGCCAAGGCATTTCTGCCATTCCGGCTTGGCATCACACAATCGAACATATCGACCCCCCGAGCAATCCCCTCCAGTAGATCGACCGGCCGCCCAACTCCCATGAGGTAGCGTGGCTTTTGACTTGGTAAATGCGGAACGGTAGCTTCCAGCATCTCGTACATCTGCTCCGGAGCTTCACCGACACTCAGTCCGCCAATCGCGTAGCCGGGAAAATCGAGTTCTACCAGTTGCTGGGCGCAAGCAGCTCGCCATTTTTCATTGAGCCCCCCCTGCACAATCGCAAATAGCGTCTGATGAGGACATTTCGCAGCCTTTTGGCAGCGTTCCGCCCAACGGACCGACCGTTGCCACGCTTCGCGCACTAGGTCGTCAGGGCTCGGGAGTGCGACGACATGGTCGAGCACCATCGCGATGTCGCTGCCGAGCGTCTCCTGGATCGCCACGGCCCGTTCCGGCGACAGTTCCAGTTCGCGACCATCGATGTGCGACCGAAAGGTTGCCCCCGATTCGCGTACCAAACTTCTTTGTGCCAAGCTAAAGAGCTGGAAGCCACCGCTATCGGTCAAGAGTGGACCATCCCAACCGGAAAACCGGTGAAGTCCCCCCAAGGCCCTGACAATGTCTTCGCCTGGCCGCAACGCCAAGTGATAGGTATTGGCTAACAATATCCGTGCACCGGTTTCGCGAAGCTGTGCACAAGTGAGCCCCTTCACGGTCCCCAGCGTTCCGACAGGCATGAACACCGGTGTTTCTACCGATCCGTGCCTCGTGTGGAGTGCGCCCTGACGAGCCGCCGTCGAAACATCACACACATTCACGTCAAACGAAAAACAGTCCTGCTCCATTCCGTTTGCCGTTCGACTGTGCTGCTTGGAATCCGCTGCTGCTTGGATTCCAGCTACTACTTGGATTCCGCCGCCATTTCGGACACTGGAACGCGTGGACGGTCGTGAAACACGCTACGACGAGACACCCGAAGATCCTGCGCTATTCACCACGCAATTTCAGCCCTTGAATGGTCAATTTTTCTCGCACTTCATTGAGGCTTGTGACGCCAAAATTCTTGCATTCAAGCAACTCGTCGGCCGTGCGACGCAACAATTCTCCAACGGTACCGATCCCGAGTCGCACCATACATTTCCGGGCTCGTACCGACAGGTTCAATTCGGCAATCGAACGTTCGAGAATCGCTTGCTCGTCCGGAGACAACCCGGACATGTCGATTTCGGGCTCCGGCTCAGCTCGCTCATGAGCAAACTGCCCCAATTCAAGCCCCTTGGAAACCATCATTTCGCGAATTTCTACCAGCGAAGTTTCGCCGAAGTTCTTGCTGGCAAGCAGTTCTTGCTCGCTTGCGTGTGTCAGGTCCCCCAACGTTGCAATACCCATCTTTTGCAGGCAATTGCGACTGCGGACGGAAAGCTCAAAATCTGACACGGGAATCCCTAAAATCTGTGATAGTCGATCCCGTTTCTTCTGCGATTCTGCATCGTAATACATTTCCCCCGACGCTTCGGTATCGGCAATATAGAGCCGCGCTCGAGCATGCGTTGGGTACGCATCCAAGATCCGCTGATAACACCGATGCGCCCGATCGTGCTGGTCCCGGTCTTCGTACATGATGCCAAGATTGAGCAGTGCGCCGGCGTGAGCCGGAAATCGCGCGGTGGCACGCTGGTACAACTCCATCGCGCGATTGTCATTGGCGCGGCGGTCGTTTTCGAGAGCCAAGCCAAATAAGGCTCCGGTATGGTACGGATCCACTTCGATGGCTCGCTCATAGAGCGCCACTGCCTCAAAAAGGTTTTCACGCAGCGCCGCGACGGTAGCTCCCCGTTGATAGAGGTACTCTGCGGTCTGCTCCACTGCGCCAGAAAGACCATCCAAAATACGCATTGCCGCGTCCGGTTGCTGTTTCAGTCGCAGTGCTTCCACAATGCCCAACGCGCAATCGTCCTTGGAATAACCCGCCTTCTGGGCTGCTTCGTAGAATTGAACCGCTTCGTCGAAATTGCCCTGGGCTATTTTTCCTTTGGCTTGGTAAAACCGAGCCAATGCACTGCCGTCGGCTTTCTCCAGTACCGCCAGTGATTCTCGATACCTTCCAATTAGGTATTGGCACACACCTAGCCGAACCGCCGACGCGGGCGTTTGTTCATCACGCCCTTCAAGTTCCGCGACCGCCTGACGAAGCTCGCGGAACTGAGCATAGTCCGCGCTAATCGCGTTAGTCATCTTGATAATCTCTTGGGGCCCAAACGAGCCACTGGACAAAACAATATCGCGAATGTCCATGTCGAGAACCTGCGACATAGGTAAGCCACTCCTTCTCAAGTTGATCTAAAAAGCCGTTGGGCCAACGCCTCGGTACTGAGACTCTTCTACTCATCTGTGGATCGATTCGACGAACCGCAGACCTAGTCCAAAGTATCGCGAAGCGATCGACAAAAAACCTCTGACAGTTTTCTTTCGTCAGAGCCAGCGGCGGGAACCCGCAACCCCCGCATTACGAATGCGGTGCTCTGCCAATTGAAGCTACGCTGGCATTGATGTAAGTCCCTTTACTGCAAGCACTTATGTCGCTTTTTGGCAAATCGCAGGGGCCAATAACGGGCCTTGCAGGTCGAATTCGGGGTCGGTAAGCCCGTGATTGTAGCCGGACCGCGTTCCGACAGCAATTGGGCATGCTGCTGCCGTTGAATGCACCGCGAGCCTGGGGATCGGTTCGAGCGAAGGGCTTTCCCGCCGCTTCGGGCAGCAGAATCCTAGCTAAACCTGCCGCAACGCGTCGACAACGTGCATCCGCACGGCCCGTACGGCAGGAAACAGGCCGCCGACCGTCCCCATGATCAACGACAGGACGATCCCTCGCAGGAGTACAGGCCAGCCAAATCGAAATGCAAAGGTGATCTCACTAAACGTCGTAAAATTCAGTGTCCCGGTGGATAGGCCATGAAATGGCAACGTTGCCAAGCAGCCGACAATCCCACCTAACAAGCAGAGAAGAACCGACTCCAGAAGAAATGATGTAAGGATACTGCGTCGCGGGAATCCCAAAGCTCGCAAGGTGCCAATTTCGCGCGCTCGATTGGCAACCGCCGCAAACATGGCCCCGATGGTCAAGAAGGCAGCAACGATTGTCCCGACGATGCGGATGAACGCCGAGGATTGCATTTGTTTTTGATAGTATTCAACTTCGCGCATCGCGTTCAATCGGAATTGTTCGTCTGTCGAGATTTGTTGTATCAAGTTCGTTAACGCCACTTCGTCAGTAGCGCGAAGACCGACCACCGAGACTGCATCGGGAGTGCGTCGGGCGGTTGTCAGATCCCGGCGGTCGATCCAGACCTCCGACTCGGCAGAACTCCCCCCGGCTGTAAAATACCCGACGACCGTGAATTCCACCTTGTTGATTTCCAGTCGTTCACCCAGGGCTAGATTCTCAAAACGTTTGGCCATCGATTCGCTCGTGATGGCTTCATTGACGCCCGGCACGACATCTCTCCCACGCACGATGCGAAAATCGGGACGCAATGCGCGCCCGACAGGATCAATACCACGGACAATCAGATTCGTGGTGCCACCGTTCGCACGTCGTGGTTTTGTGAGTATCGTGACGAATTCGGTTGAACAAAGAGGTTGGTTGGCAAGATTGATCTGGATTCCTGGAAGATTTGGTAGATCGTTGGCCGCTTGCGGGGTAAGTGTACTCGACGTTTCTTCGTTGGATCCCTTTCGCAACACTATCAGATCGAGTGGGTCTCCCGTCACGCGCAATGTGTGTTCTAATCCATCAATCAGGCCAAACGTTAGTACGGACGCCCACACAACCAGTCCGGTACCAAGTACCGTCATGAGGGTCGACGCCCAGCGAACGCACAGATTTCGTAGGTTATAGCGGATCGAAATCATGGAGAATTGTCCTTGCCATGCATGCTTAGATAACCCGGCGTAACCCATCGACAATTGAGAGTTGACCTGCTCGGAAGGCAGGTACCATACCGCTCAAGACGCCAATTCCAGCCGAGATCGCAAGTAGCAAAAGCAGCCATGGCCCAGCAAGTTCCAACACCGAAATCGGAAAGAACTGACGGCTCAATTGATGCAACAACTCAAGGCTCGCGCAACCAGCTACGACGCCTAGACATCCACCTACCAAAGCGATTCCGCACGACTCACCCAAAATCAATCCCACAACGCGTGTGCGTGGGAATCCGATCGCTTTTAAAACGGCAATTTCGGTAGTACGTTCACGCACCGACATCGCCATGGTGTTGCCAGCGACAAGTGACAACGAAAAAACCACCGCCATTCCGATGTTACGAATGTAGTCTTGGATGTTGCCCAACATATCTGTGAACATTTGCGCGAAGGCCGCTTCTGTTTGGGTCCGCGTCGGATTATCGGAACTGCCGAATCGATCGTCGATTTCTTGACAAATCTTGGGCATTAGTGCCGGGGCCGCGACTTTTGCAAAAATCGTTCCTGCGTTTCCTGCCGTCGGCGCAGAAGATGCTCGCAGGATCTCGTCCAGGTATTGCCAATCGAACCATAGCGAGTCCGTATCTTTTGGTGAATCGAAAACACCGACCAGTTCCAGATCGAGTGTCACGGGAAAAAACGTTCCTTTCAAAGGGATTTGTTCGCCCAACTTCCATCCCTTTCGATTCGCCAATCGACGGTCGGCGACGCATCCGCGACGGTTATCTTGCCATGCGTCTAACTCAGCGGGCGCAATGCGAAACTCGCTCCAAACTTCAAATACATGCTGCGGATCGGTACCAAATTGAGCAAATGGCATTTGTTCTTCATCTTTGTAGGTCCCACCAAACCAAGAGTAGGGAACCGCAGAATTGACGCCGCCCATGCCGCGAATGCGATCGACGTAAGAAATTGGCACTTCACCCGAAAAACCTTGGGTATTCATGACGACGATGCGGTGGTGCTGGCTTGCCTCTTCTTTCCAAACAGATTGCATCGCTGTATATCCGATGAGCACTGTCATCAATGCGAGGCTGAAGCCGATCGAAAGGATGGTCAACACGGAGCGCAGCTTGTTGCGGCTAACGTTTCTCAAGATGTACTTCAGGGTGTCCATGGTTTGCACTACCTGTTTCGGGCGGGGTTCTCTACCAATTGTCCCTTTTCCAAGTGTAGGATCGACTTCGCCTCGTCTGCAGCCCGAGGGTCGTGCGTCACCATAATGATGGTTTTGTCGAACTCTGCGTTGAGTCGTTTCATGAGTTCCAGGATCTCGGTTCCCGATTGCGCGTCTAGGTCTCCTGTTGGTTCGTCGGCAACAATAATTCGTGGGTCACTAACGATTGCTCGCGCGATCGACACACGTTGCTCCTGTCCGCCCGACAGCTGCCGCGGATAGTGATTCATGCGATCAGTAAGACCAACAACCTCAAGTGCCGCACGCACGTGTTCATCACGTTCTTTGCGTTTCAAATGTGTCAATGTCAACGGCAACTCGACGTTTTCGTACGCTGTGAGGACAGGCATCAGATTGTAGAGTTGAAAGATGAAGCCAACATTACGTGACCTCCAGCGAGCCAGTTCTCCCTCGGAACTGCGTCCGAGGTTGGTTCCGCAGACGACGATTTCTCCCGTCGTCGGGCGGTCGAGACCGGCGATCAGGTTGAGTAAAGTCGATTTTCCGGAACCGGACGGCCCCATCAGCGCCAAATAGTCGCCCGTAAACAGCGATAGATTGATTCCGTTCAGAACCGGAATCGCCATTTGTTCCCGCCGGAATTCCTTAAAAACGTTTCGAACCGATATGATCGGATCGCCTTCCGCACGCGTAACATCAGGCATGCAAATCTTCCTGTTTGTGAGTTCCAAGACACGCTCCGACATTTCAGCAACTAAGCGACAGATCGGGAGGGGACGGCGCGGAGTGGCCGAAAGAATCGATCAACGAAAACACCGGAATTAGAGCGATTTCAGAACCGGTTTGATCGATTGGTCCTCTTTAAGGTTTGATGACGGATCGACAATGATCTGTTCACCGCCCGAAAGTCCCGTCGTTACCTCAATCAACTGATCTCGGCTGGTGCCGGTTGAAATCGTGACACGATGTGCTTTTTGATTACTGCTCACGATCCACACGAATGAAAGGTCGCTGGCAGCGGCATCAGTTTGAATGGCAGATCTCGGGCAAAAAATGCGTCGTGACTTCCGGTGATCCGCAGCGTCAGGTTCGGCCTCCCCCAAGAATCGAACCGTACCACTCATATCGGGAAATAGTCGACTGTCTGCGTCCAGGACTTCGATCTTAACTTTGATCGTGGCTCGAGCCCGGTCGCCCATCGGAATAATCTTGCGTACCCGACCTTGGTACGTGCGGTCGGGCACCGCGTCGACGGCAACCGTCGCCAACTGACCCTCATGAATGCGACCGATGTAGTCTTCTTTGACGTCACTGTCAACTTCCAAGTGATTGAGGTCAGCAATCGTTACCACCGATCCGCGTCCCGATGCTTCGCCCATCCCGCCGGGCAAGATCGACTCACCGACTTCGGCATCTTTGGAAATCACTGTACCATCGAACGGAGCTCTCACAAAAACATTAGCCCGCAATTGTTCCGCTTCTTGTACTTTCGCTACTGCAAGTTCAATGCTTGCCTGCAGGCTATCGCTCTTAGCCAAGGCCGACTCGAACTGATACTTTGCCTTGTCGTATTCGGCGTCCGTAAAACTCTTGGATTGCCAGAGTTTTTCAGCACGTTTGGCTTCGCGTTCGAAATTAGCAACCGATATCTGGTGCTCTACTAATTGCGATTTGGAGATAGCAAGAGTTGCTCGAGCCGCAGACAGAGCTGCATCAAGGTCGGCATGTTCAAGTGAAGCGAGAATTTGATCCCGAGTGACCCTCGATCCTTCTTCGACATGAATCACCTCAATACGCCCCGGAATGCGAGCACCGATCTTTGCTTGACGGCGTGATTCAAGGTATCCCGTGGCGACAACGACCGCGTCAGCAGAACTTCCCGATTCAACAATCACTTCTGTGACTTCCACCTCCAATGGTGGGTACATGAGTGCTGGCAGCTTGGAAAATTTTGCCAAGCTGTCGAGCAAGCCAGTCTGTCGACCGAGCAAATAAAGGAGAACGATGGCGAGAATTGCGACGCAAACCGTTCGCAGCCACGACCGAATGCGTCCGCCGCGATCGGGCGCGTCACTTTTCTCGTGACGGCGATCAATTTTCAGCGACGCCAACGCGTCTCGTGCTCGGTCAGTTTGTGTCGACATTGGCCGTCATACGGGGGCGAGACTCAAAGAGTCTTAGTCGGCAATCCATTGATTGAATTGATTCTACTTGGAGCCCGCGTCGGCGAACATAGCGCGAAAGCCGGTTCTCGGGCACCTGTCAGCCTGCGTTCAATCCAAGTGACTTTGAGGGGCGTTCATCAACTTTGCCTGGGTTTGCACCGAATCTGAGCACGAAAAACGTCCGCAAATCTTGAAAATTCCTTGAATTTTCCGCGTTCGCCCCAAGGCCTCCTTGGCGTCTTAGTGGTCAAGGAGAGATAGGCGACCCGTCGGACACGGTCTCGGCCTGGTTGCATACGGGGTTCGCCTTCCTTCCGTCGCGTTGGACGTTCCACGCGACGAACTGTTGGATTCCAGTGGCCGATGGTCGGCTCATCACAGCGAAGGGAAAGTGTTATGGCAACGCCTCGAAAAGATGTCTTTGATCCGCATGTCGTCGGGATATATCACTGCATGACCCGCTG
>JAQCHP010000100.1 GCA_027619595.1 Planctomycetota bacterium | reverse complement strand
ATGAGAATTTCGCTTTTCTCACTTTACCAATCTGGCTCAGGCCCGATCTTTTCGTACGCAAAATAAATCCGCTACGGTGTTGCCAGGTGGGCTACATCGACCGAGCCGAAAATCGAGTGAATCCGAGCCGGGCCGTCTTAATTCCACCACCAGTCGGGGCCAGTTCGGGAGGGATTTGTTAGCGCTGAGGAACTCGCAGCATCGAGTTCTGGCAGATCTTGAACGCGATCGAGGACTTGCCATGATCCAATTTGGACACCACCTGAGGCACTGATAATAAAGTCCTTGCCCCGTTTGACGATACTACATTGCGTGGCAACTTGTCGCGCGGCAGACCACGTTTCGTGTGCGAGTCCGCTCTCAGGAGATCGCAGCGTTGGACATTCACATGCCGCTCGACTGTAGAGTCCTTCTTTTTCGAGTAGGGCGGCGACGACGCACAAGTCCATTACATTTCGCAACTGACCGAAGACCGAGTCCTGCGCGGCCAGGTGCTCGAAATGTTCGCTCATCGAATCGGCCCATTTTTGGGCCAAATGACTCGACTTGCCTGTTTGTTTGCGGTTACCCTGCGCGTCGACGAGTTCGGTTTCCGTCATCGCTTTGACACCGACGCCACGGATCTGCCAAGAGAGACCTTCGGAGCCCCTTCCCAGGGCATCGTAGCTACACGCCAGCCACCAACGGGGCATCGCGCTCGCAATTTTTACCCGTGACTGTTGCAGCATGTCGAGATAGCTGGGGAGTTCTTTCAATGGGCTCGGGTCGAGCCGCATGGCAATTCGCTTCATCTTGTAGTCGGCTCCCACGAGTACCCGTGCGAAGTGGCTATCTTGCGGGACACCCTGCACAGTAATCAATTGAGGTCCCATGAGTTGTTCCACGTTTTCTGCCACTTCGGCGTGGAATTGTTTCTGTTTGTTGATGAACTGCTGCATGGCGGCGACCCCTTCCGGGCGTGGATCGATGGAGCAGGAGATACCGCCCAAGCGTGCGGCGTGGACGGAACGGAGGGCAACCAGCAGATCGTCGAGTAGCACGACAGGAGTTCTCGAGTGTTGGCCGACGGCGATTCCCACATCGTTGATGAACCACGGTTCGCCAGGACCGGCCAAAATGATGTCATTGTGCTCGAGGTCGACAAACACGTATTCCACACGTTGCAATCCAGCGAGATATTGCAGCGAGTCGGGTAGTGGTTGCCCGGACGCCGCCGATTCTTGCAGAGCCAATTCCAATTTACGCAATGAAATGTTGCGTAGGCCCGGCTTTTGAGCTTGTTCGGGGAGTGGCTGCATAGCCTGCTGTAGTTGCGATCGGACGGCCGTTAAGGTGACGGGGTCTGCCGACTGGAGGATGCCACTGGGATCAATGGAAATACCACCCACAGCGGGCTGCCGGAATGCGTTTCCCAGGCCGGATTGTGCGTGTGCGGAAGGGAGGAAGTTGTGCGAACACGTCAATCCGACGAGAATCAGTGCGGTTCCGGACAGGATTGACGGTGTGGGGAAGGATGGCAAACGCATCTCGCGAATACTCCTCGTATGTTGTTCCGTTGAGAAAAGTCGATGCCTCTAGGATAGCTCTGGATCCCGCGGTTGGCAAGAAAAAGCTCGTTCAGGTGCGAAAATCGTTAGAATCGTCAATCCCTCGAGTTCAGCCAATTTTCGCTTGCGGACCGGCCGCCCGGCGGGGTATTGTGGAACAGTAGTTCTTTTTTTCGTTTTGGGGAATCCTTCACGATCTCGGATGCTCGCTTATTTAGTTATCCGTGAGGCGCAAAAATGGTCCGATGTCTTTCGGCTGGTGGCTGGACGTACGGTGACCATTGGTCGTGCCCCGACGAACCAAATTGTCATCAAGGACGAGCGTTGCAGCCGCAATCACGCGGAACTCTTCCTGGCACCCGCAGGCTGGACGCTTCGCGATCTCGACAGCCGCAATGGGACGCTGGTCGGACACGACCGGGTGCGGGGTGACCGCATCCTGCAGCCTGGGGACATTCTCCGCATCGCTCAGGCGCAAATGGCGTTCGTCTACGATCTCTCGCAAGCCTTTCCGGAGAGCGGAACGGCGGTCCGCGATACGGGTCCGCTCGATTTGGAAGAGATCCAAGTGACCGACGTGCCTTTGGCGGGGGGAGAGGACGAAGGGTTGATCGATTCGGAAAACGTCTTGCAGGCGACCGAGCCAACGACGATTACGCACCGTCGGGACCGTACTCGTTTTTTTGGCCCAGTCGAAGATGCGGATGACGCGGTGGTTCCGAAGGTGGGTTGGGCGGCAGCTCGCCTGTGCCGTTTGGCATTCGACTTAGCAAATCAAACCAATTTGGAGACAGTCGCTGAACTTTCGTTACAGGGGCTTTTCGAAAGTACCAAAATCGATGCGGGGGCGGTGTTGCTTTTGCCGCGGGGGTTTTCGGGAAAAGCGACCGGGGACGACCTTTCGGTTGTGGCCTCGCGCAGCGACCGCGATCCGACGTATTACCGGATTTCGAGCTTTCTTGCTACGACGGTGATGCGTGAAGGAGAAGCAGTGCTTGCCCGCAACGTCGAAGATGATAGTACGTTGAGCGCACGCGATAGCCAGGGTGAAATTCACGTAACCAGCGTATTGTGCGCCCCAATCCGCTCGCAGGGGAAAGTTGAAGGGATCATTCATCTGTACTCCACGCGTACGGATCGCGTGCCCGACCCCGAAGATTTAGAGTTCGCGCTCGCTGTTGCTGACAATGTGGCACTGGCCCTCAAGAACTTGGGACGGCAATGGGAACTGGCCGAAAATCTTACGAAGACACGTGTCGAGATTGAGCATTTGCGGCAACAACTGGGGGCCGATAGTCAAATTGTTGGTTCCGGCAGTGCCATGTTGCGCGTGCAACAAGAGATTTCGCGTGCGGCGCCCAGTCGAGCCACAGTTCTGATTCGTGGTGAGAGTGGCGTGGGCAAAGAATTGGTCGCCCGCGCCATGCATTTCGCCAGTCCGCGAAAGCAGCGTCCGTTTGTCTGTTTGAACTGCGCCGCCCTTTCAGAGTCGCTGCTCGAAAGCGAGCTGTTCGGGCATGAAAAGGGCGCGTTTACGGGCGCTACCGATCGGAAGATCGGCAAGTTTGAGTCGGCCCACAGTGGTACTCTCATGCTGGACGAAATTGGCGAAATGAGCCCCACAATTCAGGCCAAGTTCCTGCGTGTCTTGGAAGGACATCCGTTTGAGCGAGTGGGCGGAACGCAGGCGGTAAAAGTGGACGTACGCGTGATTGCTGCGACCAACCGGGATTTGGAGAAGGCGGTACAAGAAAAGGTATTTCGACGCGATTTATACTTTCGGCTGCGAGTCGTCGAAGTTGTCGTGCCCCCCCTCAGGAAGCGGCCCGAAGACATTGCGGAGCTGGCCGCCTTCTTTCTCAAGCGATTTATCGATGAGACGGGCAGACGGTTGCGGGGGTTCACTCCCAAGGCCCTGGAACAAATGGAAATGTACCGTTGGCCGGGCAATGTGCGTGAAATGAAGAATGTGGTGGAGCGTGCCGTCGTGCTGGCACGCGGTGATCTGATCGATGTGGAAGACCTTAACCTGTCCACCCTTTCTACTTCGTCCGATTCGGCAGAAATACCGCTCGCCGATGTGGCACAATATCAAGCCCTGACCCTGTCCGAGATTGAACGACGCCACATCTTGGCGACTCTCAAGAAATACCGCTGGAATAAGAGTCGGGCGGCGAGAATCCTAGGCATCGAACGTACAACACTCGATCGAAAAATTCGCCGGTACGAACTCATTCCGGAAATTCGTTACCCCGGTGACGAGGACTTTGGCGAAGATGATGACAATTCCTAGGCGGTTTCCCGCTCGTCGACTCGAACGGTTACCCCGTCGGTCTTCATGAAATCTTCACAGAGAGAATTTTCCCGTCCTCTGGTCGATCGATTCGCTCTTCCACCCGTCGGAATACGACTCGGGTCGGATACTGGTCGACCTCGTAGGTAGGGTAAAGCGTGCTCGATCGAATGGATGCCAGCTTACGCGCGGACTTTGAAAATGGTAAATTCGGGGTCGCGTGACGACGGTACCGCAGAGGGAAACGCCCAAGGAAGTTGACGTTGGATCTCGAAACATCGCCATCCGCTTCGGCGAGTGCCGCCCGCCGAAGGCGTTCTATGAAGACCGCTTGGGCGGTGTACGTTTCGGACGTCGTAGCAACTCGTGTGATTCGGATCGGTGGCATCGGCACGATCATCGCGGTGGGACTGGTGTTTCTGTTCCTGTTAGCCGTGGCCGTGCCCTTGTTCTTCCACGCCCGAGTCGAATCGTCGGCGACGGTGCCGTCATCGTCAAGTGAACCACTTCCGTGCCGTGCCGTTGATGAGTCGCGGACGCTGGCCTGGGTTGTGACGCAGGGAGGGATGCTGCGAGTTTTTCGTCTCGACAACGGCGAAATCATCGCGGAACAGGCGTTGGTGAGTCACTCGACGGTGACGTCGGCCTCGGCGGGTGTGACGGATCACGTGGCCTTGGGACTGGCCGACGGGTCCGTAGTCGTGGGCACGATTCGATTCCTGGTCGAATTCATGGTGGACGATGAGCTCACGGATGCGGCCAAGCAACTTCCTCCGGGTGGGTTGCTGACAAGCGACGGTTGCGTGATTCATCGGACCGACCAAGGACAAGTTCGTAGATTGCAAGTTGTGGCCGACTTGCAGAAGCCAGTCACGATGCTCACCGACCCGATTGCGGCGCTCGATTACCTTCCACCAGCAGAAGGTGGCAGTACGTCGATGCGGGCACATCGGATTATTGCGGCGAGTCACAAGAATCATTCCAGGATCTGTGAGATTCGCGAAAAAAAGAACACGCTGACTCGACAAACAAAACAAGAGTTGACCTGGAGGGAACTGCCGGACTGGAATCACACATCTCCGTTGACGTATGTCTTGTTGTCGTCGCGCGGAGATTTTGCCTTGCGCATCGGTAAAGACGGGCTCCTGCAACGCCTGCAACTTGGTGAGACGATGCAAGTCGTGGAGCAGGTTCCTCTGGTGCCGGAGGGCGTATCGCTTACCGTCTGCGGTTGGATTTTGGGCCGTGAGACATTGTTCTGTGGTGACGACCGGGGCCAATTGCAAGGGTGGTTTCGTGCTCCGGCGTCCGACGCGGTGACCAGCGACGGACAACGGATGGCCCTAGCTCACCGTCTGGGTGGTTCGAGCGTTGCACCAACTTCGTATTGCCCTTCACAACGGAGTCGCATGGTAGCCGTAGGGTTCGCCGATGGTACGTTGCAGGTCTATCACATGACGTCCGAGAAGCTTGTAATGGCGCAGCCAATTGTCCCCGGCGAACCGTTACAACACGTAATGATATCGCCCCGAGACGACGGGTTACTGGTGTTCACCAAGTCGTCATTGTGGCACGCTGAATTTCACCCGCGGCATCCGGAAGTCACCTGGGGTACTCTATTTTTGCCCGTTTGGTACGAGGGGTACGAGGGTCCACTGCACACGTGGCAATCATCCGCGGCGACTTCCGCATCGGAAATGAAATTAGGTTTGTTCTCGCTTGTGTTTGGTACGCTGAAGGCCACTTTTTATACCATGGTGTTTTCGGCGCCGATTGCTCTGTTGGCAGCGATCTACACGAGTGAATTCATACCCCGAGGAATTCGTGCGCGGATCAAGCCGTGTATTGAAATGATGGCGAGTCTACCCAGTGTCGTACTGGGATTTCTCGCTGCGATCGTATTTGCTCCGTATGCCGAAGCGGCCATCGTTTCGTTATTGCTGGCGATTCTCGTAATTCCTCTCACGTTTGCCTTGGGGGGATACTTGTGGCAACTACTGCCGCGAGCGTGGACGCTCCGCTTGGCCCCGTATCGATTGTGGGCACTTTTCGCGATCATGCCATGCGGTGCATGGATGGCGTATGCCATTTCCTGGCCAGCCGAGCACTGGTTTTTTGCGGGAAGCGTGGGGCAATGGTTGGACGGTCAAGTCGGCAGCGGGAGCGGCGGCGGGATGCTGCTGCTCTTCCCCCTGTGCCTTGCGGTGGTAGCCTACTTCGCGGTCGCTCGACTGAATCCCTGGATGCGCTCCCGAGCTCAGGGGTGGAGCCGCTCAACCTTCGCCCTGGTTGATTTGGTCAAGTTTCTTGCCTGCCTGCTCCTGGCGTTGGGGTTGGCCCTGGGTGCGGCGTGGGCCTTCGAAGCGATGGGTTGGGACCCGCGCGTGGGTCCCCTAGCACCGTACGGTACCTACGAACAGCGTAATTCGCTCATTGTGGCGTTTGTGATGGGATTTGCGGTCATTCCCATCATTTATACCATTGCAGATGACGCGTTGCATGCTGTCCCGAACCACTTACGGTCCGCTTCACTGGGAGCCGGTGCGACCAAGTGGCAGACAGCTTTGCGCATTGTTCTGCCAACGGCCATGAGTGGCCTTTTTTCGGCACTGATGGTAGGGCTGGGACGGGCCGTAGGTGAAACCATGATTGTGCTTATGGCCGGAGGAAATACGCCGATCTTGGATCCAAATATGTTTAATGGATTTCGCACGATGTCCGCCAATGTCGCGACCGAATTGCCGGAAGCGGTGCGTGACAGCACCCACTATCGGACTTTGTTTTTGTCGGCCCTCACTTTGTTTGCACTGACATTTCTCGTCAATACGATTGCCGAGATCGTCCGACTGCGGTTTCGCCGTCGCGCCGTACAGTTGTAGTTTAGGGAACGAACGGGAAGTTGGTCGCCATGAACACCCAGACTACGCGTCGAAGACGATGCTCTTTTCCGGGCAATTCCGTCATGGCGGAAGGGGAGCCGATGGTCTGGTTGGCCGGAGGCGCGTTGGCGTTTTGTTTGGCCATGATTGCGTCCCTGCTGGCACTTATTCTCGTTCAGGGGTTGCAAACATTTTGGCCGGCCCGCATCGTTCGTTTTCAACTTGCCGATGGCCGCGCCGTGATGGGCGAAATCGCAGTAACCGAATCGTACCCGATGCAAGGAAACGAACCGCAAGGAAACGACCCGCAAGGAGACGAATCGAACAAACCTCAACGACGGCTCGTGCGGACTGGGAATTTTGAGCTGACGAATTCGCACTTCCAGTGGATTACGGACACGGAACAGCAGCAGGCACCCACGCGTCCGGAATGGGCAGCTACGGTCGAACGTGTGGAATGGGGACGGTTCTACGGTGAACCCGACGAATATGTGCAGGTCGTTCCACGGCACCTCCATGAGGACGAGACCGCGCTCACTCGGTTCGTTCAGTTTTGGTCCATGCACGCAGCACAATTGCCGGGCGATCAACAATCGATGCTGGCGGAGCGATTGCCGCAGATTCAGCAACAGTTGCGCGAGATGCAAACCGTCGCGACTCTGGCCCAGAAACGCGAGTTGCAAGCTCACACATCTCCTGGGGAATCCATTTGGATCGTCTTGCCGAGTGGTGAATCGATCGCAGCCGACTCGAAAGACGCCGAGACGTTGGTGGCGGACCGTTTCGAACGGCGGTGGTCGGGCAATCAGGTGGCTTGGCAGCAGTTCTTGACGCGTCACGCAGCCGTACGAGCCGCCCGCCAGCGACTTTATCAATTGGAAAAACACGATGTAGGACGAATCAACCACGAAATGGAGCGATCGCGGCTGGCTGTCCGCCGCAGTGAATTGGATGCTGGCGTATCCGTGTCACAGCTTTGCGCTACGAGGCTGGGGATCGAACAGGGGCTCCGTGCCCTCGATCAATCTTGGAAAGCCATGCAACAGCAAGCTGCCGTGCCGACGAGTTTACGTGCGGACGACGTATGGCAGAATCTCTCGAGCGCTGTGTTGGCTAACTTGCAGAGCGAATTGGATCGCCAGCGTGAGCAACTAGAACAGGATCTCGAGGGCAACACGGCCAAAATAGAAAAGCTGCCGGCATCGGTGCGGGATGCGGTCAAGGAAGACTCCCAGCAGAACGCCCAAGCTTCCGGTCAGCTGGAGTTGTTGCAGCAAGAAATCGACGACCTTCGCGCTCAGAGTATCGCGGAAATGCTGGCCATGCGGACTGCCGATGGTCAGAGGCCGCTCATTCGCGTCGGTGAAATCGTCCGCGCCTATCTGGCAAACCAATTGACAACCTTCCAACGGCTCACGATCTATCTCGGCCGTTGGGCGGAATTTATTGGCGGGGAGCCGCGGGAGGCCAATAGCGAAGGGGGGGTCTTTCCAGCGATTTGGGGCACCGTCGCCATGACGCTCATCATGTGCGTCATTGTTGTCCCGTTTGGTGTCTTAGCGGCGCTCTATTTGAGGGAATACGCGCGAGCCGGCTTCATGGTGAGCGCCGTGAGAATTGCCATCAACAATTTGGCCGGGGTGCCCAGCATTGTGTTCGGCGTATTTGGATTAGGTTTTTTTTGTTACTTTGTCGGTGCCTTTGTCGACGGGGGTCCGCCCAATGTTGGCATCGCATCCTTGGATCGGTCGACTTGGTGGACCTACCTTTCGGTTTTGCTCGTAGTTTCAGGCGTCGGATCCGGATTGTTGGTTTACCAACTGACGCGAAGTCGTTATCACAAGAGCGGATGGGGAACTTGGCTCCAGGTCGCAAGTGTTGCCATTTGGTGCTTAGCGGTCTACCTGGCACTGGTCGTTGTACTGAGAAATCCTCACTTTGGCGGACTGTTCGCGGCCGAATTGCCGAATCCGACGTATGGGAAGGGGGGCATCCTTTGGGCCTCGTTGACGCTGTCTCTGTTGACATTGCCTGTCGTGATCGTGGCGACCGAAGAGGCCTTGGCGGCGGTGCCGAATTCGTTGCGAGAAGGGTCGTACGCCAGTGGTGCGAGCCAATGGCAGACGATTCGTCGGATTGTGCTACCTCATGCCATGCCGGGCATCATGACTGGCATGATCCTCGCCATGGCGCGGGGCGCCGGGGAGGTGGCCCCTTTGATGTTGGTAGGGGCCGTCAAGATGGCACCCGAACTTCCGCTCGACAGCATCTTTCCCTTTCTGCACGGTGAACGTAGTTTCATGCACTTGGGGTTCCATATCTATGATTTGGGCTTCCAAAGCCAGAACAGCGACGCTGCGCGGCCGGTCGTCTTTACGACGACTTTGCTGCTGATCGGTATCGTTGTGTCGCTCAATGTGCTTGCGATAATTCTACGGGCACGCCTACGGAAACGATTTCAGGGAGGGCAATTCTGAGTTGCCCTGCCAGATTTTCAGCAATTCCGCTTCCTTGTCGTGTGAGGAACTGGTAGATTCGCTGCAGCGTCGATTTCGGTTGGAAGTCGAATCGCGGCGGAAATTCCTCAGAATCTTCGTTCTCATACTAAAGTCGCCGGGATAGAATTGATAGCATGAAGCTGCGAGTGGGAGTCATAGGAATCGGCGAAGACTGGGAAAAACGGTATCGTCCGGCGTTACGCGCTTTGGGTGACCGGTTTGAGGTGCGAGCTGTTTACGACGAGGTCTCTCAACGCGCCCGTCAAGCGGCTCAAGAGTTTAACGCCATACCGCTCGACGGTTACTGGAGCCTGTGTCGTCGCGACGATGTGGATGCCGTACTGCTGTTAGAGAATCAATGGTACGGCGCACTTCCCTTGGTGGCCGCCTGCGAGGTCGGCAAAGCGGTTTATTGTGCGTCGACGTTCGATCTTCAGTTTGAAGAAGCCCAGTCGATGAACCGTCGAGTCGACGAAGCGGGGATTGCCTTCATGGCGGAATTTCGCCGTCGTCTGTATCCCGCGACGTTACGGCTGAAAGAACTGATTGCAACCAAGTTGGGATCGCCACGTCTGCTATTTTGTCATCAACGCGGAGTGTTGGCCAGTTTTTCGTCGCGTGCGGCGGTGACTAGCGGAACCAACCTTTCTCATCGCGCGATGATTGAACTGGTCGACTGGTGCGGCTATGTGGTCGGATCGGCACCGCGCGCTGTGTTTGGCGTCGAGCACCGAGACAAGGCCGGAGATGTCGACTACCAGATGATGAGCCTCGACTTCAGCGACTGGACACAACCCGGCACGGGCCCCTTGGCCCAAATCAGTTTCGGACAATATCTTTCACCTCATTGGCCGGAGTCAATTACGTTTCGTCCTCCTTCCGGCTTGCAGGTCTGCTGCGAAAAAGGGGTGGCCTTTGTCGACCTACCGGCGAACCTCGTCTGGTTCGATGAAGCGGGACGACATGTGGAATCACTCGATACGGAACGCCCGGTGGGTGAACAGCTACTGAGCCTGTTTTATCGCTCGGTAACCAGTTTGGTACGCAAAAGCAGTGATTTGCACGACGCCTATCGAGCACTTTTTGTTTCGCAGATGGCTCAGGAAAGCTTTCGCACGGGCCAGCGCGTCCGGTTGCCGTAAGGCCCCGTCCACAAGGATCTCGTGGCAAGCTGCATTCAGTGGCTCGCGGCTCGTGATGGCTTAGTTGTGATCGCCAGTTACCTCCGACAACTCATCCAGCCACAATCGAATTTCGTTGTCGTATTCGCTGGCGAGGTCACTTTTGGCAAGTTGGCGGTGGAAGGCGGCAGCACCGTCCTGCACGAGGTCAGCCGCTTCTGCATCGGGGAATCGACGCATGGGGTCGGCGGTTACCAGCCGCCGGCAAAAGTTCATCAGCAATTCGTTGCACGAAACCTCGTTCGGTAGAAGATGTTGAAGCCGATTTCCAATCTGCAGCTTGGCCTCCATGAGTTCTTGGAACGTCAAGTGGGGCATGAAAGCCGGACGACCTGAAAGCATTTCAATGAGCATGTAGCCCAGACTAGCGAGGTCACTGCGGGGAGTGCTGAGTCCTCCTTCGAGGACTTCCGGTGCCGCATAGCGTGGCGTGCAGGAGCGTACATTGGGTGGTTGTTGGATTTCAAAAGCGGACCCGATGTCGATAATTTTAGCGGCGCCGGTACGTTTGAGCATCACGTTGGAAGGTTTGATATCGCCGTGTACGATTCCTTCTCGGTGTAGCGCCGCGAGTGCGGCGAGACAATCTCGCAAGATGGCAACAGCAATCCCTGGTTTCAGTCGCGGGTGGACCGGACCGGACGTTACTACGACGCTGTTGAGGTTCTCCCATCGACGGCGGCTCACCTTGGCTTCGATCGCCAATAATAGATCATTGGAAAAAAGATACGACAAGTCGTAACCGTCAATCCATTCCATCACCATCAGCCGGATTCGATGTCGGTCAACAAAATCGTGAACGTCGAGCAAATTGTCCTGCTGGATTTGCGCTACCCGCGCAGCAACGCGCGCGACGCGTAGCATCGAATGCTCATAGGCCTGCGGCGATTCATAGCGTTCCGGCGAAAATACTTTGATGGCCAAGGGGAGCGTAAATCCATCGGCCCCGCGGCGTTCGCTGAGGTACACCACACCCTGCCCCCCCTGCCCTAATCGCTTGGTGAGCCCTTGATGTACGGTCCAACTCATGCGTGGGTGTTGCACTAATTGGTCGTAACGCTGAAGAAGCGAGTTGACGATCGGCGGCTTGACGCCCCCCGTTAAATTGAGGGTCGCGTTGGGATTGAACAAGACGGTTTCCAGCGGATGATCATCGTTGTCGTCGGGCTTTGACATATTGTGCTGTGTCGTGTTGGTGAGGTAACCGCGTGTAGGTAGAACTTCAGGTCGAGAACCTTAGGTCGGGCGCCGTGCTTCGGGCAGTGGATAACCAAGTCGCTTGTCAACGCGGTTGATTAACGGGCGGTCGGTGAAAAACCGCTTCAAGTTGTCACAGACGAGGTCGGTGGTGATGTCGGCTCGATGATCCGATTGGGCTCCCACATGCGGCGAGATCATCACATTGGGCAATTGCCACAAGAGGCTGTCGGGAGGGAGCGGCTCGATTTCGGTTACATCGAGCCCGGCCCCAGCAAGTTGGCCGGACGTGAGCGCCGCCACCAAATCCTTTTCGACGACGATGGGGCCGCGGGCAACGTTGATGAGCCAACTACCAGGACGCATTTGGGAGAACACGGTTGCATCGAACATACCTTTTGTTTCGGAGTTGAGCGGCAGACACAAGATAACAATTTCGGATTCGCGAAGCAAAACAGAAAGGTGGTCGAGCCCCCACAAGGCTTCTATCCAGGGCGGTTGACTGTAAGGATGTTTGTCGACCGCCAGGATGCGTCCGCGGAACGGGGCCAGGATCTCGGCGATTCGGCGGCCATTGCCGCCCAAGCCAATAATGCCAATCGTTTTCCGGTGCAGGTCGTTGGTTGGGAGTCGGATAAATTCGCGTGTTTGTTGCGCGCGAAAGAAGGCCGGCATACTGCGCAACAGTCCGCATAGTAATGCCATCGTCTGTTCCGCCACAGCGTCGGCCACAAGCCCCGAGGCGCTACTGACAATGATTTCGTCGGCCGCGATGACCGAGGGGACTAGGCAATGATCCAGGCCCGCTGCCGTCGATTGGATCCACCGCAAACGTCCCTGTTTCACGATATCGTCCCAAGGGACCGGGACCCTGGCATGACCACAAAAGATGTCGGCTTGGAACAACTGTTCGGCGATCGACTGCTGCGTTGCCTCGATGAGCGTATGGCCGGGTGCAGCGGCGGCAATTAAAGCTCGATCCCTGGCCTCCAAGGGGTAGCACAACACGATATTCATCGTTTTCTCTTCTGGGGAAGGTTGTTTACAAATGGTTGGCCGCTATCTTAGCACGCAAGCCGTGCCGGTTGGAACGCTGGTGCTTAGTGTCCCCTTACCTGGGAGTACGTTCGAAACTGTGCACGTGGATTGGAGTGACTCGTGGTTGTGGTGCTAGCGTCCTCGTGGAGGCGATTTTGGTATTCCGAATGCGGTATGGCCGACGTACTGAAGTTGGCTTTTCCGATGGTGCTTTCGACACTGTCCTGGACTGTTATGCAGTTCTTGGATCGCATGTTCTTGTATTGGCATCTTCCCGAGGAGATGGCTGCGGCGATGCCCGCCGGCATGGTCAGCTTCAGTGTGCTCTGTTTTCCTCTAGGGCTGGTTTCCTACGTGAGCACCTTCGTTGCACAATATATCGGGGCGCAGCAGCCAGATCGAATTGGACGCATCGTTTGGCAGGCAGTCTGGTTAGGGCTTTTCTGTACCCCGTTGTTCCTGTTGCTCAGTCCTCTGTCGAGTGACCTATTTGCTTGGGCTCGGCACGGGGAAGTCATCGCGCGCATGGAGTCCGACTATTTTCGCGTCTTGCTGTGGGGAGCCGGTGCGGCGGTGTTGGAGTCAGCACTTTCGGGCTTTTACACCGGGCGGGGGGCAGTGCGGGTTGTACTCGCCGTTTCCCTAGTCGGGGCCGTCGCCAATTCGGTACTCGACGTACTTTGGATTTTCGGATATCTCGGATTTCCTGAAGCGGGTATTGTGGGCGCTGCCTGGGCGACCGTTGTAGCGACTTGGTTGAAAGTCATCGTCTACGTTTTCGTCATTCGCATGCGGAGCATTCCGATCTACGAATTTCGGCAAGGTTGTGTCTGGGACTCCGCCTTGATCTTGCGATTGATTCGATTCGGAGGCCCCAACGGTCTGCAGATGTTGGTCGAAGTCGCATCATTTACGGTGTTCTTGCTCTTGCTGGGGCGCCTAGGGCCGCTAGAACTTACCGCGACGAGCCTCGCATTTAACGTCAATTCGATCGCGTTTGTACCGATGATTGGCTTGGGGATTTCTGTCATGACGATCGTGGGCCAGCAAGTAGGACGGCGGAGGCCCGACTTAGCGGCCAAAGCGACGTGGAATGCTCTGGCTCTCGCTTTGTCCTATAGCACGGTCATGGCCGTTTCCTATGTGGCCGTCCCTGACCTGTTCTTGATGGGATTTCAAAGTGAAACCAATACGGTCGTTGGGGTGCGGGATGGGGGGGTGCGGGATTTGACAGTCGTGCTACTTCGTTTTGTCGCGGCCTATTGCCTGTTGGACGCCATGAACCTCGTCTTTTGTAGCGCGGTGAAGGGGGCCGGAGATACGCTGTTCGTGCTCGTTGTGTCAATCGCAATGTCCGCAGCGGCGGCCGGCGGAGGCTGGTACGGATTGGAGTACCTTGGCTGGGGACTGATGGGGTTCTGGACCATGGTCACTGTTTGGATCTCTAGTTTGGGACTGGTGTATATGGCCCGGTTCTGTTGGGGGCCCTGGCGTTCGATGCGGGTCATCGAAGATCGGGGGCCCTAAGATCTGCGGAGGATGGTTGGCGGAAACTCGCTCCTCTGCAATAATGAAACGGCGGTCGGCGAGCACCTTCGAGAGGAGGCCGGACGTTGGGCTGCGAGTACCGTTGGGTTGCACTTTGGCGATCCTTGTCGACGGTTGACCGAAATTCTTGGCATCACAAATTCTTGGCAACGCTTGATTTCCCACCTGAAGTTGCCGGATCACGCAGGGCACCGTATGTCGTCACGTTCGATCCGAATCGGATTTCTTGGAGCCGCAACACTCTGCCTCTTACGAGTAGGGATTGGTTGGCATTTTTTCCAGGAAGGAGCTAAAAAGTTTCAGGGAGATAGCTTTACAGCTCAATATTTTCTAGAGCAAGCGACCGGTCCCTGGAGCGACTATTTTCAATCCTGGATTCCAGATCGTTTTGGCGTTGAGCGATTGGATAGTTCGCAGACGATCGTTCGCTGGGCGGCTTACCACGATCGTATGGTGAAACACTATCAACTCGACGCAAAGCAAGCCCAAGCGGTATTAGAAAATCAAAAGAAGCAGTTGGCTTGGTTTCACGCAGTGAATGCTGATGACATCCAAGAATATTTGCTGGAGTTGAGCCGATATCAAGCGGCTCGCATTGACAGAGTACGTGACGTTCAGTTTCAAAAGGATCGGATTGCAAAAAAGAGCGCCGAACTGAAGGGGCAGGTATCTCCCTGGCTGGGCACGCTCAAGAAAATGGACGCGGGGCTCGAAGATGGCCTTTACGCGTTGGTGCCAAACGCCACGGGAGGTCGAAAATACCGAATAGACCAAACAGCCTATTTGCCGGTGTTGAACACAACTGTCAAGTATGTGGTAATCGTGGTCGGGATCCTTTTAATACTGGGACTATTCACTCGGGTGGCCTGTTTGGCAGGAGCTGCCTTTTTGTTGTCCGTCATGGCCACGCAGCCGCCCTGGATCGATGGAGCCGTATTGACGCATTTTTATTACCAATATGTGGAAGTCTTGGCCTTGGCGGTGGTGGCAGTATTCCGGGCTGGGTATTTTGGCGGACTTGATTACATCTTGCGCGGCATCTGGAATTACCGCCGCGAAAATTCCTTGGTGGAGCGATAGACGAATGAACCTTACACCTGAAGAAACCGAAGTGGGTCGCGACAACTATTACGAAGCGATCGGTGTTCATCGGCGGGATTTCTTGAAAGGAGTTGTGGCGGCGGGAGTGACCTCCGGCGCTGGCTTGGGAGCAATGTATTTCGGCTACGGCGGTAGCTTGGGAGATCCGGTGCGTGTGGGAGTCATTGGCACCGGAGATGAAGGGAATGTGCTCATCGGCGCGATCAATCCTGAATATGTACACGTCAAGGCGATTTGCGATATCCGTCCCTATAGTGTGCATCGCGCATTCCACGGCGAATGGAATAGTAGCCCCCTCGCGCGCGCAGCCCGTAAAGGATTGATGGCCGTGTATGGCTGGCAGACCGAAGATGAGGCGAGGACCAATGTCAAGGTGTACACCGACTACGCCGATCTTCTCAAAGATCCCGCCATCGAAGCAATCATCATCGCCCTCCCCTTGCACTTGCACGCGCCAGTCGCAGTTGCCGCCCTGGCGGCCGGCAAGCATGTTCTCACGGAAAAACTGATGGCACACAACGTTGCGCAATGTAAGGATATGGCGCGCGCTGCGAAGAAGCAGGATTTACTCCTGGCGACCGGACACCAACGCCACTACAACGTGCTGTACGAAAACGCAAAGCACTTGTTGCAATGGGGGCTGCTGGGCGAACTTCACCATATTCGCGCTCAATGGCATCGCGGGAATCTGCCCGGCAGCGATAGCTGGAAAGCACCCCTACCCGGCGGGGACCTGCGACACGATGGTAGTAAATACGACAAGATTGCCGATGATCTCAGGAATCGTCGAAGGTTACTTAAAGAAGCCGCCACTCCTCAGGCGATCCTCGAACTACAAAAGCAAATCGCTGAATTAGAGAAGTTCGATAGCGATAAGCAAGTCGACGCGGAAAAACATGGTTACCAGAGTCTTCAACTGCCAAGTGGACGCGATCGTTCAGCACTGGAAGAACTCGTGCGCTGGAGACTCTGGAACCGAACTGGAGGTGGCTTAATGGCCGAACTCGGTAGTCATCAGCTCGATGCGGCGAGCATCTTCGTGAGCGCGATGCGCGGCGACGGTAAGAAGGTACATCCACTCTCTGTCCATGCAGTCGGCGGTCGACATATCTTCCCCATGGACCGAGAAGCAGAAGATCACGTCTATTGTATGTTCGAATTTCCAGCACCAGGTTACGAAGTCCCTAAAGGCACGGGCCAGGGAGATAGTAGCAAAGACGTGAAACGCAAGTTCGGTTACTACGATCCGGTTTTTGGGGTCCCCTCTGCCGAAGAAAACATTCCAAGCTACAAAGACGATTCGAATAAACGGATTGTCGTTACCTATTCGTCGATCAATGGCAACGGGTTTGGTGGTTACGGCGAGGTGGTAATGGGTACGAAAGGGACTTTGATCCTCAAGACGGAGCAAGAGCTGATGGTCTACAAAGACCAAGACACGTCGTCAAAAATTAGCGTTACCGACGATAAGGGGGGGCCCACCATGGACACACAAGCGAGTGGTGCGGCGGGTGCGGTGGCCAAGGCAGCCGATTACGCGGGTCCTGTTAGTCGTGGTTATGCGGAAGAAATTGAACACTGGGCTTGGTGTATTCGCCATCGCGCGCCGGAGAACCTGCCTCGCTGTACGCCGGAAGTCGCCATGGGGGACGCCATTATCGCACTCACAACCAATGTGGCGCTCGCTCGGTCCGCCCGAGGCGAAGGGGGCTACGTCTATTTCAAAGAAGAATGGTTCGACGTCGACAACGACGAAACCCCTGACGGAAGCCGTACCACGATCTAGCAAACACGATCTAGCCAATTCTTGGTCGAGTGCAAAGCTACAAGCACTATAAGCGAGTGAATGATCTCGTTCCGCAGGTGCGGCGTCGCACGCCATGTCGGAATTTCACCAACGTGCAGAATTCCTGTCCCACGTTCCATTCGGACAACCGCTTCTCGTTGTCACGTCTCAGTGTGAATTCACACCACTAAGCACAATCGATGGCCAGTGTCCGCCGAGCCCGCACTAGGGAAACGGCGGAGCCGTAAGCTGCCAAGATCATCGGTGCGGTAGGTGGTTCTGGTACGACACCATCGATTAGGACCTCGTCCGCAGTAACATAGAGCGCAGGGTTATTATATCGCTTGGCGATCTGGCCGACGACGACGTAATCATCCACCCTACCCACGTAGTGAAGGCCCGAAAACGTCAGGCTGGCCGGAAGGCCTCCCGGGAAGTCGGTCCCATCGAAGAACTGCCCTAGATGGACATCACCCTCGGTATCGGTCAGGGTGTTGGACGTAAGGAATGGCACTCCCATCGCATCCAGTAACGACAGAGTCCCTGTGGCGGTCACATCGCCTTCCAGGTCCGCGTAGGCTTTGAGGCTGGGTCAAATCCAATGTTTGACTGACGACGACAAGGTTGGCAGACACGGGCGCCTCAAGAATCGCCAGAATCGTGGCGGCCATGGCTGTAATCTTCAGCTGCGTTGTCATTAGCGGCTGCTCCTGAGGGTCGGATTTGTCGGGCGCTAGCGATTGTAGTTGCAGGTCGGGTGCAACTATCCACCCACCACCAATTTGGACGTCTAGTTTGTGTATCATTTCCCGCTTGCGGGGGTAGATCTTACGTAACTATTCACAGCGTTGCCTTTCAGGCCTAATTTGTTTTGAAGTATCTGAGTTTTCGAAAGCACGTCAACTGCTGACCGATCTGATCGCATTGCCAGAGCTGGAGAAGGTGTTCGATAGCGAATGGCGCGATCATGCCA
>JAQCHP010000276.1 GCA_027619595.1 Planctomycetota bacterium | reverse complement strand
CGGGGTCCAGCTCGAGCACCAATTCATGCACCTCAGGTGGCGCTCGCGGTGACCGAGACTCCCACAAACCGCAGTGTTTGAGGATCGCTTCGATCACGTCGGTTTGCGGCGATTCGATGAACGACACCACCTTCATCTGGCCGCCACACTCGAGAGCCTACTTCCGCATGCCACGTGACTTATTTGAGTCCCAACCGTAATACCGAATCAGATGCGAGCCCTTGGGGCGGGCACCGTCGCGCAGCGATGGTCGGCTGAAACCGCTATGTTCCCAAGTGCGCATGTTCTCGACCACTTCCAGTTCGATCTTCTCCTCAGCCAGGTACAGATCGAAGACCGCGTCCTGCCACGCGACGAGCAGCTTGGGATACTTTTCGCCCGGTTTTATGCCGAACTTTTTAATCAGCGTAAAGATGAGACGGTGGTCTTCGGTGAGCAGCTGTCGCAGATGAGCGCCGCTGCCCTGGGTGTGCCAGAACACGCCCAGACGCCCTTGGTTATATTTGATCTTGTCCAAAGCATCGACGGCGTTGTTTACACCGAGGAACTGGTGATTCTTGCCCGTGATCTTGGCCAAACCGCCTCTGGCTTCGTCGTACAGCGTAAAGTTCTCGATCCGATCCAACAAACGGCTTTTGTCGCAAGTGCCGCGAATCAGAGTCTCCAGCGAGATAACGCCTTGTTCGCCCTCGCTGTTAATGCGTTTCCAGTCTGCAAAATGTTCCCAGCCAGCGTCGAAGAAATACCGCCAACCTTCTCGTAGAAGCAGTTAGCCGTCTCGTAACCGAGTTCCGCAAACAGGGCGATCGCCGGTTGTTCGACAAGCGTGTCGTCGGAGTAGTCGGTATGAGTCATCGATCAGATCAGCCTTTGCCTTCTTCAGTGTTGTCCGAAATGTTCTCGTAGGCGATCTTGAATATCTCCGGTGCGAAGTAAGTCTTGGGTGAATGTTCGGGCAAGAGTTTTAAGATGCCGACGTCGGCCAACTTGTCCAAATCGGACTTGGCAGTTGGATAGGTCACTTCTAACCGCCGGGCAATATCTGCAACGCCAGCAAAGGGGTGGATGAACATTTGATCTAAGATCGCTTGCAATCGGACGTTTCCGCCAGTTTCTTGTAGCTGGTGTTGGTATTTCTGACTGACAGCGAGCAAACGCTCGCATCGAGAAATTGTCGCGTTGCCTTGCGCGATTGTCGCTCGCAAACAGAGCGTCACCCAATTTTCCCAATCCCCCTCCGTACTTATTCGGAACAGGCCCTGAATGTACTCATCGCGGTATTTCTCGAAAAAATCGCTCAAGTACAACCAAGGCTTTGACATCTGCCCAGCCCGTTGCAGCATAATCGCCAGCAGCAACCGGCCAATGCGACCATTTCCGTCGTCAAAGGGGTGTATTGCTTCAAACTGGTAGTGAACTAAGTAACAAACAATCAACGGGTGAAGTGACGATTCAGCGTGGATGAATTTCTCCAGGGCATCCAAGCACTCCGGAACTATTTGTGGTGGGGGCGGAACAAATCTACGGTTTGTGCCGATAGCCACTTGAATGGTGCGAAATTTTCCTGGATTCTTTTGATGCCCGCGAACTCCGTCCATCAATATTTCGTGCAACTCACGAATCAATCGGAGGCTGATCGGCAATGTGCTTTTCGTCGCATGCTGGATGGCGCGGCGGTAATTGTAGACTTCACGGAATCGATTCGAGGCGTCCGTGTCGGCTGCCGGTTCTGGTGGCGACATTTCGAACAAGAGCAGTTCTTTGGGAGTCGCAAAGGTGCCCTCCAGTGCTGACGATTGAATGGCTTCGCGATCTTCTGTGGGACGCAAGAGGATTGCTGGATTGGGGAGGACTCGTCCAATTCCATCTAAAACGCCGATGACGCGAACCGCTTCCGTGACTTCGGGCCAAAGTCGCTCGGTTAGCTGCCAATCTGGTGGTAGCGGATTGGGCGCAAAAGCATGTTCGTTTCCCTCGATCGGGATTATTGGTCCAGGCGAGGATTTGCGGAATAGGCCTAATTCCATCGCTTTTTCCAATCAACACAGCAGTTTTTTAAGGAATTTTAACACTTTCAAGTCGATTAAAAAAAGTGGTCTAAAATTTTAAAGAGTCGAGATTGGTTAAAACCGGGCCGATTTTCTGGAAGCTCGCCGGTTATTCGACGAGCGTGTCTTTGGAAAAGTCGGTATTCATGGTGCATTAATCTGCTCTCCAGATGAATTTGCCTTCGTAGTACAGCACGCCACAACGAATGGCTGCATTGACGGCGGATTTGATGGTTTCACGTATGGTATCGGTTAGTCGGCGAAAGTCTAAGTGATTTGCCAGCGCCCGAATCACATCCACTCGCTCATAGGAATAATTCTTACGTATCACACTGTGGAAGGCGCCGATGAGTTCATCCCGTTCGTAGGTCTCCATCGATGGTGTGTGCAGGCACACATACTCGCCGTCGGCGGCGATGATCTTGTGGCGAATGGCGGCTCGCCGATTTCTTCCGCGCTTATTCCCAATTCGATGTCGATGTCTTCGACGTCCAACTGACCCGAGATCAGCTTCGGAAGCAGCAGGTCACGGGTTGTGCGGAGGTTGTGATTCTTAAGCATGAGAGTTCTTATTGTGGACACGATGTCTGCCGCAACTTCGTTGAACCGTACCAATAACTGATAGGAAATTTGATTCCTACGGAGTCTAACAAGGGAGACTCGCTGATTCAAGGTTTGGGTGGTTTCTGGCGATGTTGAGTTCAATGGAAGCCTGCCGAGCAGAATCCGAGCTGAAAATACGCGTTGTTGAGCGCAAAATACGCCTCGACCCCACGGTTGGGCGCAGCTTCCTCGTGCCGACCCGGGTCGGGGAAAATTAGTAGTTCTCCAGCAAGGTGTCGTTGTCGACGTACTTCAACTCCTGAGACTCGTCGACTTCGTTGGGTGCATCGAGTGCATTGCCTGAG
>JAQCHP010000004.1 GCA_027619595.1 Planctomycetota bacterium | reverse complement strand
CACTACCCGAGCTTGCCTCGGTAGAACGGTGTTCACAACCAGAGGTATTAATTAAGGTACATATGTACATATACTGACTGGTTTCGTTAGCACTAAGGAGGAAATTTATGTCGACGCTAGACCCAATCTACCGCAGGAATAACTGTTGCTTTTGTGCACCGCTGCAATGGGGCCTTAGCGTGTTTTGGCGAATGCTGATGTGCGACGATACGTGGATCGATGAACTTAGAAAGTCAACCGAAAACGATGGTATACGCATTCTCGGTCATCAGTTTGCCGGTCCCGCAACCAGTCAATTTGCAATTAGTACAAAGCCACACGTGTCGCCGCGACAGGTCGTGCAGAGGATAAAAGGGCGATTGCAAAATTTATTGAAAATCCGTTATCCGAGGTCTTGGCGCAGGAATTTTGCCATCCGAAGCGTCGGACACGTGTCACGTACGATGATTGAACGATACGTTGCATCTCAATTAGACCATAATCACGGGGATAACCAACGCCTGAAGGAACGTCTTCATGAATTTCAGGTAGAAAATGCAGAAATTGATTTGTCGATCCCATCAACTACGGCTCATGGCAAATACTGGTACAATCTTCATATCGTGCTGGTGCACCGAGAACGCTATGAAGAGCGTCAATTCCAAAGTCTCGGCAAAGTACGTGCCATGGTACTTATTTCCGCTAGATCGAAGGGCTACTTACTGTCACGGGCGGGAATTCTACTCGATCACGTTCATCTAACACTCGGTTGTCCGTTTGAGATATCGCCCATCGATGTAACACTTGGATTCCTGAACAACCTGAGCTATGTATACGGAATGAAGCCCGTCTTCCAGTTTAGCGGCTTTATTGGGACATTTGGAGAGTTTACGCACAACGCTTTGAAGTCTTCGGATTCATCGCGGATCGTCGTGCCGTGATGCGAGGCAACGTTCTGGTTGTAAACACCGTTCTACCGAGACAAGCTCGGGTAGTGACGGAGGGATTCACGCGGCACGTTCTGGTTGTGAACACCGTTCTACCGAGGCAAGCTCGGGTAGTGACGGGGGGGATTCACGCGGCAACGTTCTGGTTGTGAACACCGTTCTACCGAGGCAAGCTCGGGTAGTGACGGGGGATTCACGACCGTACGGTTACAGACCTGCTGAGACACATGTCTTACTTGAGGCCGCTGATTTACGCTCCGCTTACTTGCGGCGTGACGTCGCAACGTCTTCAGCGAATAGATCCCACGATTCCTCGGACGGCAGCGTGTTGGATCGTGCCGAAGATTTTTGGTAGTCTTGTGTCGCTGCAATATCACTGGCCGGGATATTGGACGCGCTCGGTGTAACGCTCGCCGCTGCCGATCGGCGATTCAGTTCGTTAATGACAAGCAACGCATCGATGGCCGAGATATAACCGTCCCGGTTCACGTCGAGGGGACCTGTCGTGGTTGAGGTGTTGAACGTCGATGCACTGAAGGTGGACGCCGATTTTCGACTGTCCTCATTCAGCCGATTGATGACCAAGAGTGCGTCGATGGCCGAAATATAATTGTCACCGTTCACATCGAGTGGGATCAGATTGTTCGACAATCGAGTCGTACCAGCGGCGGGCGTGATGACGATGGAAGTGCCCGACAATTCGAACTGATCCACCGTCAGTGCTTGGCTCGCTCCGTACAGAACCCACGCATGCCGGGGGAGTACGTCGGCTGGGTCCGTCGTGAACGTAGCAGTCCCAGCGGCAACCGCACGCAGCGGAACCGAGAACAACAGCCGTTCAGCCCCACCCAAAAGTTCTGGATTTCCCGTGCTCCCGACTTCGTTGATGACTCCGGCGACAGTTGTGTCGCCGGACTTGCCATTCGGGTAATTGTCCCCATACACGATGTCTCCGGCGACGCTTAATAGACTCTCCGGATAGTTAACGTCGAGATAGGCGGCAAATACTCCTTGGGGTGCATTTCGTACGTCCTGCACGAAGCCTCGCAGTTGGAATTCTTGCCCTGCGGAAATCGTTGTGATTGGGTTTCCAGAAGTGTCGGTTGCCCGCAGTTTCAATTGCGCCAGAACTCCCGTGGTCGTATCGGACTCCACAGTAACGGTAACTAGGGCGGTATCTGAGCCGCCATTCGCTGTTGTGGCCGTATACTCAAACGTTTCCGCCCCCCGGAATCCAGCGAGTGGCGTATACAACACCGATCGTCCATCGGCCCCCACGGTCACGGTCCCCCCTTGGTTGGGAGTCGTGACACGACTGATCTGTGTGATTGCGTTGACCGGCAACAGATCATTTGCGAGCAATCACGTTATCGCGACTATTCGCCGCAACCGTTTTTGTGTCATCGACGGCGATCGGCGTAGTGGATGAAGCGCTGACGACGACTGCCACGCGAGCGGTACCTGTCTGGCCGATCCCATTGGTCACAGTGTAATTGAACGTTTCTGTCCCCACAAAGCTAACTTGGGGTGTGTAAGTCAATTGACTCCCGGAGATGCCTAAGACCCCGCCGTTGCTCGTGGCACCAAGCGTTACAACGCTTAGCGATCCGCGCGATGTAAAATCGTTGGCCAGCACATCCAGCAAGTTGTTCGACGACCCGGCGGCCACGGCAAAGTTATCGTCGCCTACGATAATTCCCAATTCCCGAACCAGAGGAATTCGAGACGAGCACACGATAATCTTCGACTTCGCCCGCTCTCGACGGACCGAGCGGACCGAGGTCACGTTCGTAGCCGTACCGGAATCTCGCATAGGTCGGTCCAACAACCGCCCACGAGGGACTTAAGATTGTCAATCGATTTATTCCTTCGGCCAGCAATTGGTTTTGCAACACCTTCTCGCCAGGTGTATCAAATCTTCCATCGCGGTCGAAATCGACCCACGCTTGTAATACCGCGGGGGAATTGGAGCCGATCGTGGCTCGTATCTCTACGGCCGTGTTGCTTCCTCGCACCAGATCGGTTACGAAGGTTACTCCGTCCTCATCATCGACTCCGTTCAAATCGTCGAAATCCCCGCTTCCTGTGACGGCGGAGCCCGTGTCGGAATCGGCGCTGCTTCCCAAATACAGTCCCGGCTGTATACCGTGACGTGGCCCGTTGGCGGCCAGTGATGTGGCGTAGGGCGCTGGCGCATCTCCGTAATCAAATTTTGGACGGTTTGCCAAATCAACGTGTGGGAACTGACCTAGAGTGACCGTGACAAGCACCGTACCCAACGGTGCGACCAGCTCGTAGCCGGGCGTGATCACTTGGCGTATCGAGTAGGTCCCAGCATCCAAATCCGAAAATCGATAGCTGCCCGTTGCATCGGTCAAGGCTGCTGGTTCGCCGTAGCCCAGAAGGCCGTCGTTGTTGCGGTCGAGATAAACGGCAATATTGGGGAGGCCTGCTTCGCCCACATCCCGAACGCCATTGCCATTGTCATCGGAAAACGCAATCCCTGCCACGGCCGCATACTTTTTGACGGACCCCACCGCCAGATTGGCATCCACAAGACCATATCCGCTGTAGAAATCGTATCCGCGTCCCACGGGTGGATCGGGCGTGGGGACGCGAATGGGAGTCCCGCGCGGCCCCGAGCGGAGTGTCACATCGGTAGCCGCATCGATCATCGTCGAGCGAACTTGGCTAGGGCTCAGCGAGTCTGGGCCACCGGCGGAGTCTAACATGAGCGCCGCGACAGCCGCCAAGTGGGGTGCTGCGGCGGAAGTACCGAAGAATCTGCCAAAAAACGTGTTGTCGGTACCGTCAATTCCTGTCAATGTCGGTTGCAAACGCACGCCGGTGGACGTGTTGAAACCAAAGGAATCGAACAAGATTTCGGTGCCGCCCAACGAACTGAAGCTTTCGAGGATTGTAGAACTACTACCAAACTCAGGTGTGGCGAAGTAAGGAGCCGCCGCGACCGCGATCACGTCGCGAGCGTTCGAATGGCCAAAGACCGTACTTCCGCGAGTATTGTACTCGTTGATGGTAATGGTCCCTCGGTAAAGGTACTTAAATTGGGAAACATTCCCCTTTTTGAGCGAGATGGCAACGTTAAATGTTTCATCGGGGCCCGCCTCGCCGTCGAGGTCGTGGCTTCCATCGTTCTCGAACGTGATGATCTCGGTGGCCGCCGCCCCCTTATAGGCAACATCCTCTTTTGCAATCACGGTTGTCCCGTCAGCGCCCATGATATAGATCGCCAGATCGGACGAGGCACCAAAGAATCCGGCAGACGCAAAGGGGGAATCCCATTGCAGGATGATTTGAGCAACTCCGCCATCAGGGACGGTGATTTTCTGTAGCGTGTCGGGTTCGTCGTCTGCGTTGCGCTTTCGACGAAACGCATGTAAGTTTCCCGCGTCGTCCGGATCCTTGACGCCCGACTTGAGAAAGTTTCCATCGACTGCTTCGTCGGCGCTATTCCCGGCGGCGGAAAAAAAGCTCACGCCGCTAGCAACCGCAAATTGAGCCGCCTGCGCCACGATTCCGTCTTGGAAGAACGGCGCGTTAAAATATCTCACGTCATCTACGATGACATCTGCGCCCGCCTGAACCAACGCAATGATGTTGTTTGCGAAACTGATTTGTCCGAGAAACGCGGTCGCAAAAAGGATTGATGCTCCTGGCGCGATATCATGCACAATTTCGGCCATGGCGCGCCCTTCGTCCGATCCGAAGAAAAAAGAGTTGCGGGGGAGATCTTGCAGGACACGAACCCCTTCGGCCGGCAGGTCCCCCGATGCAATTCCAGCCGCTGCGCCCCCTTGGGAATCAAAACTGTCTGACAGAATTCCCACGGTGATCCCGGTACCGTCGACATCAAAATTAAGTCGTGATAGGTCAGCGCGCAGCGCTTGGTCCCCTTCGCTGAGAACCGACCCCGCCTTAAGCACCGGTTGATAGACCGGACGAAGCTGACTGAATCCGGCCGTCGTGGCAAGTTTGTCCAGGTTGCGGATGGGCAACCACCCCGAAGCGGCTCCTTGATAACTTGCGATTTGCTCAAAGCCAATCTTCCGAAGATTCTCCAACGCGTTCCCTTGTTGATTCAGCGGAAACGCCTCGACGAGTACTCGATCTCCGATCGTCAGGAGCGGGGAGATCGCGTTGTTGTTGGCAGCGCCGGCTGCGAGCGGCTGAACGACGCCTTGGGTCGATGCCTCGTACAGACGGGCCGCTTCATTGCCCAGCGTCCCCGCAATGGCTGACGGCGAGTAAGGCTCGCTGTTCGAGCAGTTCGCCGGCCGAATATCGATTCCACCGACGGAACCCCGTGGGTCCCGATTTGCGCGAGGACGGGTGTCGAGAATTCCCAAAAAATAGCCATGCCATGTGATCATTCCAACGGACAAGGAGTGCACTGGATCGCTCGTCAGACGTGCACGATTGGTGCAGTCGCACACAAACGTTCGCCGAGCGGGCACCAGCATTCTTCGAAGAAAGTGGCATCCGTGAATATTGCTTTATTTAGAGTCGTTCTAATAACCGTTATAGTCCGAACCGAAAGTCGCTGCAACGGTTTCCGGTCCCGATGGCTGCTGGAGACCCAAATAAAGGAGAGCATTCTCCCAACGCAACAAGGCCGGGGTTCGATGGCGAACCCCGGCCCCGGCAATTGTCAGCTTATTCGACGCGGCCATCCACGCGACTAGAATGTGAACTCCATTCCCAGGTTGGCACCGTGGTAGAAGGCATCCCCTTCGTTATCCAGAGTGGCGACCCGGGGAGTGAAAACCGACCCCGCATTGAAGTTGTCCAGCCCTTGAGCGATTCCATTGACGTAGAGGAGCGTGTATCCGCCCCTTAGCGTGGCTCGGGGTGTGATGCGGAACAGGCCCATCAGTCCTGCCTCTCCTACGAACGCGGCGTGGGTTTCGTCAAAGGATTCTCGGAGAGGAGTCTGCAGTGAAGTGGCGGTGCGTAGGGTCTCCTGTTCGCTATGGTTGCCGTAGACGCCGGCCTTGACGTCCGCGCCAAACTTGAAGCGGGGCGTGAGACAGATCAGCGAATCGAAGCCGAGCTGGAAGCCGACGAGGTCATTCTTGGTGCCTACCAGGTAGTCGAGCTGGCCATTATTGGACTGCGTGAAATATCGAAGATCGTCGGCTATCCGTACGTAGCGCAGGCCCCCCAAGAATGACGAATGGCAAAGGCAATTGGCCGAAACCCAACGTCGACGAAAATTCAGTTCGCCGTTGTCGAGGGAGGTCGAGTACGAAAGGCGGTGCAGGAAGGCTTGATCCGTTTCCGCAAAGCCACCCGCCGGTAGGACGCCAAATCCGCTGACGACCGAATACAAGTTGTTGTTAGCGCTCCGTGCCTCCGCCGACGCGGCCCAATTGAACGAACCAAAATAGGTGAGCTCCGCGCTCGTGGCTGGACCGATAAGGTAGGCACCCGTAAGGCGAAACCCCGACTGTTCCGACAGCCCGACATCGTCCCCGCTCAGGGTAGTCGGCCCTTGGATTCCATCCGAGGAAAAGGGGATGTCGCTTCCAATATTGGCGTTTCTCAAGTACATCCATTCGGCGTGGAAGTCGAACCAACGAGGGGCGCAGCATCCACCGTCGCCCAGAGGCCCATGTTGCTGACCAGCCTGCATGGAGTCATAGCCGCCGAACGGTGCTCCGGGCCCCATCCCGCCGCCACCGAATGGTCCGCCGCAAGAACCCCCACTCGCGTCCCCACATCCGCCGCAACCGTAGAAATCGCATCCGTCGCCCGAGTATTGGCCGCCATCGACCATCGGTCCTCCGCCAGCCATGGAACCGTCGTAATGCATCGAGCCACCGCCGTCCGGCCCCACGGGATAGCCCGGCTGACCTTCATACCCGCCGGGCGCGTAGCCGCTCATCGGCGGGTAGGACATCTGGGCCTCTAAGCTGGGCACAAGGGCTGCGACCAACACAGCGGCCACAAGACCGAGTTTGCTCACCGGCTGAGTCTTCATCGATATTCTCCAACTACGATTTCGGCGTAGGGGACCTCCGAACAGGTCATCGCCCCACAGGATTATTGAATCAATTAGTAACCCCAGGACCAAGTTTCCCAGGCGAGCCTGGCCCAGCCGTTGCGATCTGGGCAGTTACTACCTTCGGTAAAGCCTATCGACGCGACAGAAGCCGAAAGGCGAGCACTTTCGGAACGAACAGCAGGTTTTGCTCATTACCTCTGGCCTGCCCATTCTGCCTAGGCGTGTTGCAGGCGCTAGATTCAAACCCAAGGGGAGCCATCGAAAATTGCTTGCACAGTCGGAAGGCCCAACTATAATGCGAAGAATCGGCGTAAGTGTCGCTCTCGAAAGTCTTTTCGTGATACGCAGGGTCGTTGGGAGCAGAGCCCTTGCGTGCACAACCACTTCCGGATCGCAATGCGGCAACGGTTTCTATCCCCTTTTTCCCGCTAATAGTCCCTAGCCACCCGTAGTAAACGGCCGCGATGTCTATGTAGGTATTTTGGGTATACTGCAACGAATAGCGAATATGAAACTCTAGGTGTCAGTTGAGATTTGTTTGGTTGGAAGAGAATTTGGCTACAAGTTGAGGCAACTGAGGACCTGCTGACAGTAGTGGGACCTGAGATAGGTGTGACGGATAAAACATGAAGAAACGTAACAATCGTTTATCTCCTTGGTCGCGAAAAAATACTCACGCGAAGGGAGCGAAACATCCAAGTCGCTCACTTCATCTGCAATCGGAACGTTTGGAAGATCGGATGCTGATGGCGGTGGGGCCGCAGCTCTTGGGTATTAATCCCAGCAACGGCGGTTTGTTGTTGGAGGGATCGAAGTTTGACGTGGCCCCCCACGAGTTGACGTTTCGGTTTGATGAAAACCAGGTCATTGACGCCGCCACCTTGGGTGGAATTCGTATCACACGTGCCGGTGGCGACGGTTCGCTCAGTGACAACTCGAACATCGTAGTTCAGCCTGGCTTCAAAGGGATTGGAGACACCCCCAACGAAGTGATCGTTCGGTTCGCTGAACGCTTGCCCGACGATCTCTATCGCATCGACATCATTGGGGCCGGTGTGGATGCCCTGAAGAACAAGACGGGAGAAGCGTTTAATGGTGGGCAGAGCGCAAGCCGCAATTTCGAATTGAATCTTGGGGCGCAGGTTGTGAGCGTTGTGCCACAACCGGTGATCCGATCGGCGGGGCAATTATCCCAGCGCGAGGATCAAATCGTTGTTTACTTTAACAACGACGATCTCCGCGACGGGGCCGATGGTGCGGAGAATGCCAATTTCTACAAGTTGATCTTCACCAATACGACAGCCTTCAACGGAGATGATCAAGTCTTTTCGCCCACGAGTGTGGACTACGATCCGACACTCGATCGATCCGTCCTTACCTTTGCCAAGCCGATCGCGGAACTAGCGGGCACTGGAGTCTATCGGTTACGGATTGGGACGAACGAGCAAGTGGCGAGTTCCACGATTCCTCTGACGCCGACCCGTACCATCCCCGCTGCGGATCCGGGTTCGAGTTTTGTTTCCGCTCAGTCGTTAGGAACGTTGAGTGGTAGCGTCATCGTGTCCGAGGCGATTACGACGAAGTCGCTGCCGCTCGATTTTCCGGGGTCCGTTGATGAGCCTGGGCATCGTAATATTCCTACGCAGGGTGATTTGTTGGCAGGTGCCGATCCTGTCGATGGCGTAACACGAATTCCCTATAACTTTAAGATTGCGTATGGACGTGACCCGCAAGGGAATCAACTCTTCAACGTTATTACGGCCAGCCAAAAGCAGCGGGTTCGTGAGGTCCTTGAACTGTATTCCAATTACATGGGGATCGAATTCTACGAGACGGCCGCGCATGGTGTGACGATCGTCTCGGGTGACATGCGTGTCGTTATGCCGTTGATTGACACCGGTCCACTCGGAACATTGGGGGTAAGCACAGTTCCCATCGATCCACGCAATCCGCCCCCCGGTCCCCTCGATCCCCCAGCCAATCCATTGACACCAGCACCCATGGTTGTCTTGGATTCGGGCGAGAATTGGGATGACAAGCCAGGCGGCGATTTTTTTCAGGTTGCCATGAGGCAAATTGGTAGAATCTTGGGTATTGGGGTGAGCATCGAATTGCCCGGTCCCAATGTGTTTGGCCACAATCCCGAACTGTTATTTAACCTACAGCCAGATCCATTGCTGGAAATTTCGGAAGGCATATATCCGGCGGGAACGTTTCGTGATGAGGTGTTCCCCGGGCCGGCAACTGTAATTCACGGACAGTATCTGTACCGACCCGACAGTGTGGACATCGATCTTTACCGCTTCCAACTGACTCAGGCTGGCAGATTTTCTGCTGAAACGTTGGCCGAACGACTCACGGACGCCAGTGGGCTCGATACGTTGATATCACTCTATCGAGAGAACAATGGGCAAAAGGAATTGATTGCGAGGAATGACGATTATTTTAGCGAGGATTCATTCTTAGAGCTCAATCTGACAGCAGGTACGTACTACGTGGCGGTGTCGTCGCGTGGAAATGACGAGTTTGATCCATCCATCGAAAACACTGGAGCAAACGGTACTAGCCAGGGCAAGTATGACCTGCGACTCAATTTTCGACCCGTTGTTCAAGCAGCAGCGGCACTACGTGATTTAGACGTGACGGGCGTTAGCCCGACAGGGACACTATTTGATGGCGATGCGGATGGCGCGCCAGGCGGCATTTTCAACTTTTGGTTTCGCGCCGTTGCCAGTTCAACCAATACGGCGAATCCACGAGTCATCTTTGTGGACAAAGCATTCGTTGGAGGTAGTGCCGGTGTGCTGGGGTCGTTGTTACGTCCCTACAACAACCTTGGATTGGCTCTTGCTGCGGCACGCCCCGGCGATATCGTACGCATCGTGGGGAATGGCGGAACGGACGGAAAGTCGGAGACCGTTGCAGACAATCGTGCCTACGAAATCGGCGCTACCAATTCGACTTCTGCGTTGACCGATGGAAGCTCGCTGAATGTGCCTAAGGGTGTAACATTGATGGTCGATGCAGGGGCCATCTTTAAATTGTCGCGTACTGCAATTAATGTCGGCAGTTTTTCTGTGTCGATCGATATAAGTGGGAGTGCCATTCAGGTCCTCGGGACACCGTCATCGCCGGTGATATTTACGTCGATCGCTGATCGCACGGCGGGCATCGGATCCGCCCAGATTCCATCGACCAGCTCGCCCCAACCAGGAGACTGGGGTGGAATCTTTATTCGAAACGATAACGATCGATCCGAGCGTCGATTCGAATACGAACAGCAAGCTATTTTCCTCAATCACATCAACAACGCCGATATGAGGTACGGCGGTGGTCGAGTGAACATTAATTCGGTATCGCAAGTTGTCAATCCGATTCACTTGATCGATGCACGACCTACCATCTCCTTTAACAAAATTACTTTAAGTGCTGACGCGGCGATGTCAGCGAATCCCGATAGCTTTGAAGAGTCAAATTTTCATTCGCCCGATTCTGTGAATTCTAACTACCAGGCATCCGGACTGTTTACCAGCGATTTTGTGCGTATCGGTCCAGATATCCATGGCAATCGCCTCGTCGACAACACGACCAATGGACTTTTTGTGCGAGTTAGCACGCCAGCGGGTCAGCAAATTGAAACCTTAACGGTCACGGGACGGTTTGATGATACCGACATTACGCACGTTTTCACCGAAAACTTGCTGGTCGACGGCACCCCCGGGGGGACTGAATTCGTCGCCTCGACCGGGAGACATAAGTCGCGTTTAGACGCGCATCTTGTCATCGATCCCGCTGTTGTTTTGAAGTTGCGATCTTCCCGGATCGAAGCGGGTATCGGGGCTACGGTTACTGCGGAAGGTGCTCCCGATCGTCAAATAGTAATGACTTCGCTTTTTGATACGCGATATGGCGCTGGTGGCACGTTTGCCACGAGTCGCAGCATCATTGCAACTCCAGGGGACTGGGGTGGAATCTATGTTGGTAACGTTTCTTCGTTGAGTATCGACCATGCCGTGATCGCGTACGGCGGCGGCATTACTCGCATCGAAGGCGGAAATTCAGCTTTCAACGCAATCGAGATCCACCTGGCTCATGCTCGAATCGCTAATTCCACCATCGAATCAAGTAGTTTAGGCACCGGTGGTCAAGCTGCGAAAGTTCGCGCCGGTCGAGGAACCAACGAATCTGCGGCGATCTTCGTGCGTGGCGCACAACCGATTATCATCGATAACATTATCAGGAACACTCAAGGCGCGAATACCCCGGCGATCAGCGTCGACCTGACGACTCTCAGCCACGAACTTAATCCTGATTGGGGACGTTCTCGCGGCTTGATTGATTTGGCGATCAATACCAAGGGGAACCGCGGCGCCCTAATTCGCGACAATCGATTAGCGGAGAATGGCATCAATGGAATGGTCGTACGTGGCGGCACGATGTTGACGGGAGGTGTGTGGGACGATACTTCGATTGTCCATGTTGTCTTGGACGAAGTGGTCATACCCGACCTGCATACATTTGGCGGGTTGCGATTGCAAAGTAGTTCCGACCAAAGCCTAGTAGTGAAGTTCCTGGGGGAGCACGCGAATATTCGCTCGACCGGTCGTCCCTTGGAAATCGAAGATCGTGTCGGCGGAATGCTTCATGTGCTGGGACAGCCCGGTTCTCCGGTCGTGATGACGTCGCTTGCCGATGACTCTGTCGGAGCAGGCCTGGATCCTTCCGGACGTCCGCAAAACGATACCGACGGAGTTGGCAGGCCCGAGCGAACGAAACCCGTTGGCACCTTCCAATTCAACGTCAATTATGGACCGGTGGCGCGGTCTACACCTGGCGTAATCGAAGCGGCCGAAGCGGCGATTCAAATTTGGGAACGCCTGCTAGAAGATCCCATTACCGTCTCGATTGACTTTGAGATCACCGACTTGGGCAATGGTGCACCCGGTGTGTTTACGGTCAACGAGGTATCGTTGCCTTACGAAACGGTACGGCAGGCCATGATTACTGATGCCGCCGGTCGCGGCAACGAAACCGTTGTTGCGCGACTGCCAGATTTCGCTACGCTGAATAACAATGTTGTGTTGCCGAACGATCCCGGCAATCCCTTCACCTTGGCGAATACGATGACCTTCGCTCGAGCTAATGCGTTGGCCCTTGGAATTGCACCTAGTTTGCTACCAGCTAGGCCGTCTGCGTTTGATCCTACAGAAACCATCGATGGAACTGTAAATATTAATTTCAATCCCCTGGGAACGGAGGCGGACGGCACGCCGGTGTTTTACGACCTGGATCGTACCGATGGAATTTTGCCTGGACGCTATGACCTAGTCGGTGTTGTTCTCCATGGGATCGGTCATATTTTGGGATTCCAGGGTTCCGCCCTCGAAGTGGCGGCGATGCTGGCGGATCCTTTGCTGCCTCGAGCGGTGTCCCCCGCGCCACTTGACCTGTTTAAACTGGAAAAGGGGACCGGCAAGACCGACTTCACCGGCGCGGCTCGAATTCTCGATCTGAGCGTTGAGAAGGTGTTGTACGACGGTGGTTTTTACGATCCGTCAGCGCTCGGTTTGGTTGGATTAGAACTGGGAGACGTGCCCGTAACTGATGCGGACGGCGGATTCGACCACTGGGACGCGAGATTTAGTGACTTCGGCGTGCAGGTGCCCATGAGCGTGGGAGCCATCGATCCGCTGGAGGGTCGAGAACTCAATATAACGGAACAAGACCGGCAGGCGATGGACCTAATTGGTTACAACGTCGTTGGGGGAGCGATTCCTAGTGATTGGCGTGGAGTGATTTTGGAAACCGCTAGTCACGATCGGAATGTCGCGGCAGTGACGGAACAAGAGTCTCTCGGTGTCGCAGGAGTCGTTGTTACTGGGCCGACGATCGAAAATAACACACCAGCGACCGCTCAGCACCTTGGTTCACTCGCTTCGCGGGAATTCGCAGGGGATGAAAATCTGCGGCTCGGTTTCGAGGTCTATGGACAGACCCATTCCCCCACCGACGTCGATGTCTATAGCTTTAACGCTTTCCCAGGGACGGAAGTCTGGTTTGATGTTGACCGATCGAGCGTAGCGTTTGATTCCGTTATCGAACTGATTAGCTCGGATGGCGAAGTGCTAGCTCGCAGCAATAACTCCATGACCGAGATGCAGTCGTTTCCTGAATTCGTAAAGGCGGGTGTCTTTGCTGCTGGCCTGCAGCGGTCCGTCTATGGAAGCGTCGACTACTTCAGCCAGAATATCTTTGACGCGGGTATGCGGGTTGTACTTCCCGGGAGCGCAACGGGTCAGTTGACCTACCATGTGCGAGTACGCAGTGCCGGTAGTACCGAGAATGGTCCGGGAGTTACGAGTGGTGCGTACAATTTACAGATCCGCATCAGAGAACTCGACGAACATGCAGGCTCCACCGTCCAGTTTGCTGACATAGGTTATGCCACCGACGCGATTCGATTGCGCGGTTTACCATCGCATACCCCACTTAGCGGGGAGGTAGCTGAAGATACAACGCTAAATTCACAGTTGGCTGGCGAGTCCGAAAATAATCGCGTTTGTATTCGTCAGACTACTTCGATTCTGGTTGGAGTGTGCACTCCAAGAATCTATGACCGTGCGTTTGCCGATGCCCAATACGTCGGTAATCTGTTGACGACCGACCGTGGTACAATTTCGATCGCCGGACGCCTGTCCGATTCGGATCGCTTCTTTCCCGAATCTCCTTTTGACTCATTTCGTGAGGGCTTGGAAGGGCCGGGGGACGTCGACTGGTACTTATTTGAGGTTAACTACGACCAAACCGCGACAAACGGAAGAGAGTCGACAAACGGTGGTCTTGGAATTCCACGGTCCGTGGATGTGACATTCGACGTAGACTATGCAGACGGATTTGCGAGTGTGGACTCGAGTCTCCAGGTATATCGAGCCTCATTTAGCGATGGAATTGGTAATCTTAGTGACGTGGGGCGTGGTAGTTTGGTTTTCGATAGCCGTCAAGCTTACGATCCCGATGATCAGCCACGTCCCGGTTTTGGTGTCGATCTAACAGACCTATCTCGTGGCTCTGGCGGCAAACTCGATCCTTTCTTGGGGCCGGTTCGTCTCGAAACTGGCTTCTACCTACTGCGGGTTGCCACCGCGCAAACGGAGCCGTTAGAGATGTCGCAATTTACCGACATTCTTCCGGCGAATCCATTCATTCGTATGTCGCCCGCTCCCGCAGCGACACGTTTAGTGGATGACCCCGTTTCATCGATACCTAATTCTGACACTTTTCTAGGTACTCCTAGCTTGGTCCCCTATTCCCTGGGCGACCTGGTGCTCTTTGGCAGCCGAAAGACCGGATCGCCCAGTGAGCCCGGCACAGAGATCGTCACGATCGATCCATTTCTGGGCGTCACAGAGACAGTTGTGGGTTCGTTTCCGTTTTCTGTCGGCGACATTTCTCTGCGAGACAATCCGCAATTCGATCGAGCGTCAAATGACCGGCCCCAACGCATTCACGCATTTCGAACGATGGCCCCGGACGGAGGTCCACAGCCGATCGATGAGTCGGTCGGAAACTATTTCAATATAAGCCCAGAAAACGGCAGGCTGCTGGTGCCGGAAGATCCGGGCGGTGATCCGCACGATGATCAGATTCTGACCTACGTAGAGGATCCAAACTTCGAGCCAAATCCGGACGATCCGGAGCCGCCACCGGCTGTACGCGCACAGGAAGTTGAAGAAGGCAAGGGGGGGATTCAGTTCGATGCACTTGTATTCAATGCGAGTGCTGCCGATCGGCAGACTGGGCTAGCGGTTGGGTGGCGTTCGGATCTGCTAGATACCAATATCATGTATCGGTTTGATTCCGAGACAGGTAAGGCGCTGGGAGGAGTTCGCGCCGAGGACGATCTCCTCCCCACCAGGGGGTTGCACGCCGGCACAGATATTATTGAGTTAGGAATCCTGAGGACAACATCGGGCGGGCGAGCCAATTCGATGATGGCGGTACCTCGTGGGCCAGATATTGTCGATGGCACCAAAGTCGTCATTGCGAAAGCGGGAGGGACTCCCGCGACTGTCGAATTTGAGTTTGATAGCGGGATGGTCTACCGTTTTAGAACGGACCCCAACTCGGGACAGCACGTGCGTGATGGCGATACCTTCCAAGTGTCCGGTTTGCAATATGAGTTTGATACGGGCCCCGTTCTCGTCCTAAACTCCGCCGGTTCCGTTGCCGATGGACAGACACTCACCCTGACTGACGCTCGTGGCGTGACACGCATTTTCGAATTCGATCAGGGGAATGGTGTGACCTCTGGGAATATGGCGATTCCCATTTCGGGAAATATTGCGGATGCAATTGTCAGCGCCGTCAACGGAGTAGGCAACTTCTCTGTACGTACGAGCCTTGTCGGGGCGAATCGAATTTCGCTGATCAGTGATTCGCAGTCCGTGCTACCTCTTTCGACTTCGTCCGGTGTTACGATTGAAGGAGCTTTGGGTGGAACAGGAAACGTGATTCGTGTAGAGGAGTCGTTTACTACTTCGGAGCTAGTCTCCGCCATCGTATCTGCGTTGCCAGCCGCGAGTGTGGGTGTATCAGGGGAGCGAGTCAATTTCCTTGGCGCATCCAACCTGAGGAATTTAATTTCTCGAGGCGTCGTAGTGATTTTCGACGAGGCTGTTGGAACGGGTGCGGGAGTACAAGCTGTTCCTTATTTGATTTCGGATACGGCTGCAGTCGTAGCGAGTCGGCTTGTTACAGCGACGAAGACATTTGAAACGTCTATGAATCTGCCGAATTTCTTTGCCGCGACGGCGCAAGGAGACGCGGTGACTTTGGGGGCCGGTGCGACCTTTTCGGGTACTGTTCCTGGATTCATTGTAGGAGGGAATGCTCCAGGAGGATTGATTTCCGGTATGGCATTCGTTTCCCAAAAAGTGGGTGCCAATGATGTCCATCGATTGTTTGCCGTGTCGGATGGAGGTGGGTTGTATGAGGTCCTTGGCTTTAATGATTCGCCCGCTTTGCGTTACATTACGGGTTCGTTCCGGACGTCAGGGCGAGCTGGATTTACGGGTCTTACCGTTGTCCCACAAGGCCATGCCTTGGCGGGGACATTGATCGCAAGCACGTCGAACGCCCTCTTTGCATTTGATATCAACGGAGTTCCTCAGCCTATTTTTCAGAACGGGGCGACCTCGATCGGACTTAGTGTCTCGGATTTGGTGGGCATCGACTTCGCCATACAGCCCAAGAACCTGTGGCATGTGGACGATCGTCGAGGCAACGACATTGGGCACTCGCTGGAGAACGCAACGAGCCTCTATTTTGGCGATACGGGAGGGGCGGAAAACAGCCGAAATTATGACTTTGCGGGTGGAGCGCACGGGACGATCATTTCGCCTCAATTCAGCTTGGCTGGTTATTCCGAAAATGACGATCCATACCTTTACTTCACATACCTGTTGAGCACCGAAGAAGCGTATCGAAAACCCGGGACGGCTCGCGACGCATTCCGAGTATTTGTATCTGACAATGCGACCGAAGCGGGACAGGGTCAATGGCATCTATTGGCCACAAATCAGTTACCAAGTGACTATCGTCCCGGCGCGTTAGGTCTGGACGCAACGGAATACAACTCGCTAGGTGATCCGCGTGTTCCTCAGGTGGAACCACTATTTGACAGCACGTACCAGGACGTCCCCTTTCTGATTCCTCGGACCGAAACCACGCCGGTTGGGGCAGCCCCAAATCGCCAACGCGATCCATTTCCGTTCTTGGATGAAGATGGAAAACGGCCATATGAGGCGGAGGTCTTTCCAGACTTGCTGAACGAGACAGACAACGTATGGCGTCAGGCTAGGATTTCTCTCAAGGAATTTATTGGCAGCAGTGATCTACGACTGCGGTTTGAATTTAGCACCGCCGCGTCGTTGGATTTTGGCGTGACGAACACAGGGGGCGTGGAGTTACATGCTGTCGCCGGAACGCGACTCCGCGATGGCGACACGTTCCAGATCGGGACGGGGGCTTCTGCCACGACGTTCGAGTTTGATTTCGGTCAGTCGGTGACGACTGTGAGTGGGGCGTTGCTGGCAGATGGTCAGGTCATGGTCGTGGACGGACCGACCGGAACTCCCATTACCTTGGAGTTCGACACGGACGGTAACGTCTCCGCCGGCTCTACCCGTGTGACGTTGACTCCGGATATCACTGCGTCTGGCCTGGCCCGTTCCATTGCCGACATATTGCGTGCCACTGCTCCCACGATCAACGTCACTCAAATTGACAATAAACTGTCATTCCCCACTGCATATGTGTCAACCGACGCGCCGTTTGTCGTTTCGGGTCAGATCGGAGTTGCTACAGGACGCGAACGAATTGCGGTTACGACGGAGATGACAGCGGCGAATGTCGCAGAGCAAGTGCAGCAGTCGCTAGCGAGAGTGTTTTCCAAGGGTGTTGCGTCGGCCTTTCCTCGGCACGATAGCATCGTGAAGGTTATTGGGCGAACAGTGTCAGATGCGGGTCCTCTGGGACTAGCCGATCAACTCCCCGGTGATGACTTCGGTTCCTTTAATAGCCCTCTGCGTGGAGCCGACAACAATGGGCTTCAGTTCGGTCTGCCGGATGATGAAGCTCGTTTTACCGTGCAATATGAGGGTGTCTACCTAGATGATATCATCATCGGCTTTGCCTCTCGCGGCGAAGCAACTGTCGACTTGCGACCGGAACTCTGCGATCTCATCGCCTGTACCGAAATAAATTTGGCGAATCCCGAGCAAGAATTGACCGGACCAGTCGACGTGTTTGCACTCGCGGGCTTGCCAACGTCTCGTGCAGTAGTACCGCAACCTTCAACGATTTCCGACGGATTATACCAAGTTGAAATTCGTCGTGGTTCGAACGATGTCATTCCGGATGGTAATATCGACCCACGTGATCGCCGTGCTAACGGTGTGACGTTGTTCGCACCGTCCGGCGCCGATCTCTTTGACGGTCAATTGTTTACATTGGGGGATGGTAAGAATGTCGTTGTGTTCGAATTCGATGATCTAACGCGGGCGAACGGAGTGACAAACGGGAACGAGAAAATTTCTTTCAGGCCAGAATTCTCTGATTCCGTCATGGCCGAGTTGATCCGAGATGCAGTACAAAATGTCACTGAACGCAGATTGTTGCAAGGTATCATTGCCGCGACTTCGGACGGGCGAACTTCCGGAATCGACGGGACGACCAATCGTGTTAATCTCTTCGGCAACGCATTTGTAGGTCGTGATACAGCACCTAACGGCATACCATTCGCTGTTGTGGACGCGTTTGGGTCGGGAAACCTATCTCGGGACCAGGGGCAAGTTGTTATCGCCTCCAACAATATTCGGAATTCTGCCAACTACGGCATTGTCAGCGAAGCACCACCACGTGGACTTCCGGGTGAGAATGGTCTTTCGGGACTACCCATCACACCGAATCAGGACCATTCGCAATTCTCCCACAGCGACTACGCATCGCCCTACGGAAGTCCTCGGCAGCTGGTCAAGGACAATGTGGAGCGATTGTCTACTGGGGTAGTAATTGCCAATAATGTTGTTGCCTATGGTGGACGCGGTGGCATTCATCTATCGGGAGATGAGGGGGGATATTCGATCGTGGCCCCTGTAGCCGGTGATCCACCAAGCCCTCTTGCAATTAACGAAGTTTGGGACGAACTGTCTTTCATATTTGATGTGACCGACCATAACGGATTAACGCAGCGATTTGAATTTAATCGGGATGGTGCCAGAACGTTGCCGGCCGGTACGATTTCTGTCACTTGGTTTATGACGGGATGTGTCCACCCTGCGGCGGCGTGCTCTAATCGTACCGATACTGCTGATGCACTCATGCGGGCCATTCAGAGTTCGAACTTAGATGTCACCGTGTATCGGAGTAGCCTCGATGAATTGTACGTGACTGGCGCAACTAGAATTGTGAGTAATTTAGGTAATTGGTTTGATATTTTCGCCAGACCAGTGCAGTCAGCTGCCGTGCCGTTCGCAAGAGTATTGAACAACACAATTGTTGGTAACGGCGGAGTCTTGGAGAATAATACCGAGTACAACGCTGAAGATTTTAATGATATCGGCATCTTTGTGGAACACAGCATCAGCCCCACGCTGATGAATAACGTGGTGGCGAACTTTAAGCGTGGTGTTGTCTCTGACAATACGTCGCAAACGACCGTTGTCACCGGGTCGACATTTCAAGGAAATGTGCGCAACGCGGTTAACATCAACGCGACAGATTTCACGGTTGTCTTGCCGGTAGATGCCAGACCATTCACCGATTTCGCAAATGGCGTGTTTTATCCGGCTGCTGCATCGAGTCTGATTGATAGTTCGATTGACTCCTTGGAGGAGCGCCGAGATTTGGGGCTGTTCAAAGAAAATGTAGGAATCGGTTTGTCGCCTATACTCGCGCCGAGCCATGATCTGCTGGGCCAATTGCGGGTCGATGATCCATTGGTAGAGCCACCTTCCGGGGTGGGGGACAATGTCTTTAAGGATCGAGGTGCTCTCGATCGCGCCGACATCACTGGTCCGCGAGCCAGTCTGCTTACGCCGCTTGATAACGATGGAATTACAGACAAGAACAGCGCGTTTACGCAGGTGCGGCTCGATACGACACTGTTGTCCCGATTTGAGATTCGGCTCAATGACCTTAGCGATTTGGCTGACGTCAATCGTGGGTCGGGAGTGAACAATAGCACCGTCACGTCGGGTGCGGTCACGATCCGACGCGATGGCGTGACTCTCGTTGATGGTGTCGACTATAGTTTCAGCTACGATTCCACCAATCGAACAATTCGTTTGACACCACTCGCAGGAGTTTGGGAAGCCGGGCATACGTACGTGATTACCCTGGCAAATTCGGGCGACGAGGCGATTAAGGACATCGCGGGACACTCACTGCTCGCAAATCAGGATTCAGGTGCTACGACGTTCACAGTGGAGTTTGAAGTTCCTACCGACTACGGTGACGCACCCGACCCGAGTTATCCGACGTTGCTAAGCCGCGATGGCGCGCGACACACCATTGTGCCGACCGTGTTCCTGGGTGTGAGTGTCGACGCTGATGTGGACGGGCAGCCAACGAGCGCAGCGGACGGAGATGTGGACGACGGTGTGACCTTTTCCGAGATACTTCCCGGAGCGTCGGCGACCTTCACGATCACCGCATCGGTTGGCGGTTTTCTCGAGGGGTGGATCGACTACAACCGCGACGGAGATTGGGCCGACTCGGGTGAACAGGTCTTCAACCGTGAGGCATTGGTGTCGGGTCCGAACGTGCTCAACGTTGGCATTCCGGCCGACGCCTCAACAGGCCTGACGTTCGCTCGGTTCCGGTTCAGCACGGCCGGTGGCCTGTCGCCGACCGGAGCCGCAAATGACGGGGAAGTGGAAGACTACCAGCTTCGGATCGGTCCCGATGCAGCTTGGCAAAACGCGGTGAATCGCCTAGACGTCAACAATGACACGTTTGTCACGGCCATTGATGCGTTGTTGGTCATCAACGAATTGAACCGACCGACTGTGTCGAACCCGACTACCGGCGAGCTACCCACCATTACGCAACCACCGAGTGTTCCGCCGGGGTTCCTAGACGTTAATGGTGATGGGTTTGTCACGGCGATCGATGCTTTGCTGGTCATCAATGAATTGAACCGAGTGAGTGCGTTGCAACGAAGCGGCCTACAGCCCACCGCCAATGCTATCCCAGGACCGGTGGCTGCCGCGATTCCTGGGCCTAACGCATCCACCACCGCCACGGCAGCAAAATCCCAACGTGCCACAGCAGTCGATACGCTGTTTGCCGGCGATTCGACAGAAAGTACCGCGGCCGTTCCACAAGCGGCGTTTGCGCAAAGAAGTTTGCCTTCTGTCGTACCGGCGGATGCGAGTCCTGGCCGAGCCAAAAAATCGGATTACGACCACCAAATGGCAGCGCGGGCGGCTTGGTCTGTGCAGGACGAACTATTTACAGAGCTTGCACAAGACGTGGCCGGTCGACAACGCAGGAAAAAGTAGGACATTGACGGCGTGATTTAGATCTTTCGGAACCAACGCTAAATCCCGACAGCTCGACGTCGATCCGGTAGGTCTTTCCATCGAGACCGACTTGTCGGTCGTGAGTCGCAATTAAGATGAAGTTACATCGTGTCATAACAACTTGGGACAATTGAAAAAGGTAGCAACATGCGTCAATCTCTTTTACGTCGGTCTGTAAGCCGAAATGCTCACTTGCTCGAATCACTGGAGCAACGCTGCCTGCTGGCCGCCGATATGAATCCTTGGCACAACGTGACCACACCCGTCGACGTCAATCGAGACGGGTATGTGAGCGCGATTGATGCGTTGCTTGTGATTAACGAAATCAACCGCAATGGCGCGGTGAGTTTATCGTCAAGCGGCGATACTGGGCCTACGTCGACCTTCTACGACGTTAATAACGACTATTACATTTCGGCGATTGACGCGTTGCTCGTAATCAATCAATTAAATGAGAATTCCAGGAATCCCCAACCGCTTCCGCATTCGGTGCCCACAGCTGACAGCTACACGGCGCAGCAAAACACGCCGCTGAATGTGAACGAAGCGAACGGTGTATTGGCAAATGATCGTGACGGCACGGAAACGATTACGGCGGTCAAATTGACCGATCCGACACATGGAACATTAGCCTTAGCGGCCAATGGAGGTTTCACGTATACGCCCGCCACCAATTTTTCTGGTGCCGATTCGTTTACCTACGCAGTCAACAATGGCGGTATTAACTCGAGCCCCATCACGGTCTCGCTGAATGTCAATGCGCGCCCACAATCAGTCGATGACACCTATTCAACACGTACCGGAGTGCAATTGACCGTCGCCCCACCACAGGGAGTTTTGGCCAATGATACCGATGCCGATGGCGGCACGCTGACGGCCGAGCGCCTGGTCGGGCCGCCCGGATCAACACAAAATGGCACGTTATTATTCAACCCCGATGGTTCCTTTCTTTATACACCCAACGCCAATTTTCGAGGTACCGATTCCTTTCGTTATGTTGCTCGCGACGCCAATGGCGGTTCATCGATGTCTGCGATTGTCAGAATCAACGTGGTCCCGTTCGCCCAAGACGATAATTTTGCGGTAAATGCCGGAACTACGCTCAATATCGCGGCGCCCGGAGTGCTATCGAATGACTTGGGCGCTGGTGTGATAACGGCCGCCCTTGATGTAACCACAAGTAATGGCGACTTGCAATTGAATTCGGACGGTTCGTTTGCCTACACGCCAGTCGCCGGCTTCTCAGGTACCGACACGTTCACCTACCACGTGGTTGATGGAGGATCTGATTCGAATACGGCGACCGTGACAATTCTTATCAATGCACTACCAATAGCTGGACTCGACGCCTATCAATTCACCGGAGGATCGACGCTAACCGTCGACGAAGCAAATGGCCTGCTGCGAAACGATAGCGCTCCTGACGGTGGTACGCTGACGGCAATCGTAAAGACGCAACCGATAAATGGTTTGCTTTCACTGAGTGCCAATGGCTCGTTCACGTACACCCCCAATAGTGGGTTCTCTGGATTGGACTCATTTACCTATGCCGCCAGTGATGGAACGGGAGCATCGAGCGATACCGTTGTGCGAATCAACGTCCCATCTCCCAGTTCAACAACGGTCGTATTCACCTTATCGACTGTGAATGCCGCTGGGACCGCGATCACTTCGATACCTGTCGGTGGCACCTTTTTCGTGCAGGTCCAAGTAGAAGATGTTCGCACCGTAACGACGGGCGTCTTTCAGGCATTCCTAGATATTTTCTATGACACTCGACTGATTGATGTCAGCGGCGCACCCACGTTTGGGAGCGACTATCTAAACGGCCGAAAGGCCGACATTGCTACGGACGGCATTGTCAACGAGGCGGGTGCGTTGGCAGGACTGCAGGAACTTGGTGGAGGCCCTAAGTTATTGATGCGGGTCCCAGTGCAAGCGTTGGCGGCAGGCATCGCCGTGTTCGCCGGCGATCCTCGTGATCTTACACCCGCCAATGACGTTCTTCTGTTCGCGAAGCCGACAGCAGAACCGATCAGTGCAATGTCCTTCGTTCCTGTGTCGATCAATGTCTTTCAAGGTGCTGTTCCGACAGCCGTCAATGATACCTACGACGCTCAAGAAGATGTGCAACTCAACATCGCCGTTGGCCAAGGTGTATTGGCAAATGACACGAATCCCGGAGGTTTGCCGTTAACCGCAACGGTTGTACAGAATGTCCAAAATGGTACGCTGACGCTAAATGCTGACGGTTCGTTCTCGTATCTGGCGAACGCGAATTTTCACGGAATCGATACATTTACCTACACGGCCAATGATGGAACAGTTAATTCGAATACTGCTACCGTGACGATTAACGTGGCATCTGTAGATGACCCACCGACATCGGTGAATGACTCGTATACCGTGGGAGGCGTTTCCCTGACTGTCTCAGCCGCCGATGGTGTCCTCAAGAACGATACCGATCTCGATAGCGATCCACTTACCGCTCAGTTGGTATCACAGCCGGCCAATGGAATACTAACACTAAATGCAGATGGTTCTTTTGTGTACACACCCCGGGCCTCGTTTGTTGGGGTAGACAGCTTCACGTACCGTGCGGTTGGCAATGGTGTAGCCTCAAACTCAGCCACCGTATCGCTCAACGTCGACGATCTCACTCCTAGCTCGATCGCGGGGCACGTCTATACCGACGTGAACAATGATGGCATACGGGGGTTAACGGAAGCGCCCATCGCAGGAATCCTCATTACATTGCAAGGTACCACCGCTTCTGGTCAGTCCGTATTTCGTACGACGACTACGGCTGGAAACGGTTCCTACAGGTTTGATGGTGTAACGCGCGGTGCGTACACCGTGATCGAAGATCAGCCGTTGTTCATGATCGACGGTAAAGACACGTTCGGTGGACAGCTGTCACCGATCAATGATGCGATATCTTTTGATTTGCCACCGGGTACCAACGTAACGGGTGTCAATTTTGGTGAATGGGGACTGCTGCCGGACTTTGCCCGCAACGGAGCGTTGATCTCGCGTCCGGTGGTGAGTGAACTACTGGTAGCCTTAGATAACACGGGGGCGCAGCATTGGTGGTGCGGCAGCACTCCCTGGCGAGACTACGCGAGTGTCACAACTCAGTTGAACAGCGCTCGCACCGTTCTGACGGTTACCGTTCGTGATACGCTGGGACAGACGTTTACTTCCGACATTACTGTGCTGAATAACCCTCGCGTCCAAATCTTGGGGACTCGTCCCGAGGGGCTGATGCTCCGGCTCGTAGGGAACCCGAGCGACTTTGGACTGCCGCCAAATCCGTTAAATGCAGTGGCGGTCGATGCGGCCTTCCAGGCTTAGCGTTGGTTTGTCAGCGCAAGATGCGAGGTATCGTAAACCAACTTCCCTTGCCTACCTTTCGCGTGGGGGCCGAGTTGGGCAATACCTCCGCGGGATGCTGAGCCATTCGCGTTAGCGGATCCGGTAGCTCTGTGAGCAAGAATCGTGGCCAATGTCCGTCCAGGATCTTGGCACACTCAATTTGCCGGCCATTGCGCAGGTGATTGTTCGCTGCAATCATCATTTTCTGCAGATTGGACCGATCCTCCGCTGTGAATCCAGAAAGCTTAAGGTCGTCGAACCAGACGGTCCCTTCCCCATCCAGTTCGATGGCCAGTCGTACGCTGCCGTTGCTCGTTGACTCGCTTAGCTGCCAAACGATCTCAGGAATGTCGTGCCAACCCGTGGAAGAGCCGGGAACCGATTCCGTCAACGAAATTGTTTTTGCATCAGGATTGCCATCGATACGAACTCGTACGGTGGGCGGGGCTTTAGCGAAAGCGCGGTAAACGCGCGCCTGAATGGACAAGCATCCTGTGGGCGGTAGAGAAATGGATGGGCTCTGAGCAACCACCAAACTCCCCGTGCCCTGTAATTCTAGAGCCCGATTCTTCGGCGATTCAGGGTCAGCAGACGCTGCAATTGCTTGTCCTGATGGAGTACCGGTCCACCCAACTGTGTCGGGTGTTTCAAAGTCGATTTTATCTGTCAACAAACGACTTTCCACGTTGCGGAGTCGAACCTGGAGTTGTTCATGCGTCTCGTTGGTCTTCGCGGCTTCTGCGTTGATCGAAACGATTGTGACATCGCTCGTGCCGACTTCCGCGATGGCTAAATCGTAGGGCTTGATGCTGCCGCTCCATGAAATCGTGTCACGCTGTCCACGATCCTTCGTAAATTTAGACTCTGTAGCGAGTGTCAGTCCGCGAAAGCGAGTTTCGGGCGGCAGTCGTAACTTGACCGTTAGATCGATCGCGACAGGTGCATCGTTAATCGCATAGATGCGAGTGGTGTCAGCGGTCTTGTGCCAACGAACCGCAACTGCTTGGTTATTTTCGACGGGTAGGTTTTGTGTGTCCGCCGATTCGCATCTTCCGAGCGGCAACGATCGAAAACTCTCCAGCCAGGATAGGAACGTCCGCTGCTGTCCCTGGGGAATCTGGCGACTCTGATTCACGAGGATCAAACGATCGTCATCAGCCAGGGCCTGCGCTACCAACCGCCGCGCGGTAGCGCCAGTGAGATCGATGCGCGATCTTAATTCGATCGGGCGAGCGTCCTCTTGGCGAGAGCCCCGATCAAACAGAGAGGGTGGAACCGCGATTCCACTCCGCACCGGAAGACGAGGAATTTCCACCCTTGCTACTGGATGATCATCAATACTACCGACATGCATATCTACGTTGTCGTTACGACTCGCCAACGAAATCGGCCGACGTGGGGACGACGTGTTTTGCGATAGCAGCGACCGAGCATCCTCGCGGTGTGGTTGGAGCAAAACGAGATGGTCTAACTGGGCGAGTTGAGTTAAATCAAGTCCTCTGTCCCGGAGAGCATTGACCTGAAATTTGGACTTTCCAGTAACAACGCCCTTTCCATCTTGCGGCGACGACAGTACCAATTCATCCAGCGAAAGGAATAGCCGCACGTCGGGCCGAATCTTGGTAGCGGCGGACATACGGGCGTGTAGTTGCGAAATTTGCTGACAGCTCCAATCAACCCACTGCGTGCGTGCGAGTCCATAGAGCACCGGCGATACTTTACCCACGGTAACGTTTGCGTCGGGACCGCTTCGAATGTCATGCGCGTACTGAGTGAATACCGAATCGCTCATACCCGCTTCAGGACTCTGCAGCTGGCCAAAGCCCTGTGGGCGGCATCGCACAAACACGCCGGCAAAAGAATCGTGGTCGCCGTACCGTTGGACGATCTCCCGAACAGCGGCTTCCATCACATTTTGAACTTGGGGATGGAGTGGATTGTACAGGGAGTTGGCGTTGGACTTGCTGTCGACGCCGGTCTGATGCTCCACGACTTCACTTCCATTTTGTACGAATGACGCAAAGTCGGGCTCCGACTGCCGCAACGATTCGAGTGCAGGCAACCGCGATTCAAATGCCACTTCAGGAATAATACGAACACCGGCACGGTCTGCGAGCCGGAATACAAGTTCGGCGATGTCCTTACGTATCGGCTGACGCTCGTTGGAGGAGGCGGTTCGGTCAAACACCGGAAGATTGGGCCATACCGAGCTCGGAAAGAGCGTTCCACCTTGGGCAGAAACTGGCAACACAATACAGTTGTAGCCACTGTATGCGGTGAATTCGATCATGCGTTGCGCGGCTTGGAAATAAGTCAGCCACGTGTCGTTATCGGCTCCACCAAAAAGTTCGGCGAATCGCGGTTGCTCAAATGCGATGGCCGCCAGACGTTCGCTGGTGGAGGGAGGGGTCCTGATGGGCAGGCCGTTGGGAAGCGAATAGAGCTTGGCCGTGGAATAGGTTGCTTCGTGATCCGGTTGACGGTTGGTAAATACGAGCCAGATGTTGCGTCGACGCGGCCAGAAAATCACGCGATGGGAGCCCGCTTTCGGTTCCTCCGCGACGGCCATAAATTCCTCCGCAGAAGGGACTTGGATCCCGGAGTCGGCCAGAATACGAGGGGCACTGCCGTCCGATTCTCCCTCGATCACCGCAATCCCAAGCGTTTGGGGGGAACTCGATTCGTATTCAACGTCAAGCGCATGGGCAACTTCAAGCGAGTCGATCGTTAACGGATAAGCTTGCCAGCCACTCCCTTCGAGAATGACCCAGCGCTTGCCATCCCGATCCGCGATGCGAGGTGTCGTAGCGTCTCGTTTCACGCCGGGCAGTGGCAGTCGAGGCAAACGCGCCAAACGGTGAGACCCGTCGGAGTGGGACAGGTCAATTTCCTTGACGAGTTTCTCCGTCGCAGTTGCGGATTGTGTGACCGCTTGTGGACTGATTACAAGTACGTCAAACTGCCGCCGCAAAATTGACTTGCGTACGCTCAATCCCTGCCTCTGTAGCTCGAGGAAAAATTGGTGGCTACCCTCGGACTCAGGGAGCTTCAGATCGAAGTCAGTGATATTGGACAGTTGGCCGAACTCGTCGGTTTGCACTGTGCGCCGTACAGTCGTTTCGCTGATCTCCTTGCCACTTGCATCTCGAAATCCTGCCTGAAGGCGGATATTTTGTTGAGCCGCAAGTCCCGGTATACGAAACCTGATCAACGGGTTCCATCGTTCCCCCGGCGAGAAGATCATTGTGTTTCGTTGAGGATCGATGCCAATCTGTTCGACTCCTACCACACGAATTTCGAAAAGATTGCCTAAGTCATCCAGAGGCTGATCTATTCGGTCGGGTCTTCCCTTAAGGAATTCATTGGCGCTCAATAGATCATGGCTTCTTGGATTGGTAAGCCGATTGAGTGGAATTTCGAATTGTTTGGGTTCGTCGCTGCGAGACGCAAATTGAACCTTCAGGATTGCGTCAGAGGGTGCCACGATATCGGCTTCAAACGCGTTGATTGAAACAGCCGAATCTAGAGTATCGACCCGGATCCGTGAGTTCTCTTGCCAGACCGTGCCCACCGAAATTGGGTCGGTAGCGAGGTGATCGAGCGATTCCCAACGACCGTCACTTAATTCTAAGGAAGCACGCCATGGCTTGGGTGATGGCGTGGTTGACTTGGCGTCAAGGCTTCCCCAGGCGACATACACGCGCACGGCGACCGGCGGCCGATTTTCGGCCGTTGAACCAGCACCTCCCAGAAACGCAATCGCAAGCGCGGATAGACCGAGCCGAACGGCGATAGGAGGAAAAAAACGCGGACGTCCTTGTCCGATCATGTTGGATTCGTCAATGCAAGTTGCCTTCCTGGCGTTCACAGCGCGAAGGCGCGAAGGCACCCAGGGGGTGACTTTCGGGAACTCCGGCGCGGGCGGATTATAGGCAGCCAGCAACAGCTGTGACCAGATCGTTTGTCGGCCGCTTATGAAGCTGGCAGCGATGTGACAGCACGTACAATCGCCAAGACTTGAGGTTCTGCCTGTGCGGCTGCGTGCAAAACGTCATCCCCTACGACCGCCGCAGTCAACTGCGGACGATACTCGTTGGTTACGACTGAGATGCCCAAGACTTGCATTCCCAGGCCAGCGCCAACAACCGCTTCTGGGACAGTCGACATACCTACCGCGTCCACTCCCCAACCCCGTAGCATGCGATATTCAGATCTTGTTTCGTAATTGGGGCCGATAACCGCTGCGTAGGTGCCGCTCCAAACGCGTAGTTGCAAGCGATGAGCTTCGCGATCGGCCTCGTTGAGCAGGCCCTTGTCGTAAACAGACGTACCTAGTGCGCTGCTCATTTCCATGGAACCGCGTCCGTTCCCCAAGTTCGCAATTCCGGAGTTCGAAAAGCCCCATCCTATGCGGCGGAACAATAAATTGAGGTGACTACGTAGGAGCATGAGGTCACCCACCCGGAACTGCGGATTGATGCCGCCAGCAGCGTTAGAAAGGATCAGACGTTCGGCTCCCATCGCACGCATCACACGCACCGGGAATACGATGGTCGACAAGTCATGACCCTCATAGAGATGTAAACGCCCCTGCAATGCAACGACGGGAACACCATTCAGCCGACCAAGAATCAGTCGACCCAGATGCCCCATAGCCGTGGTTGGGGCGAACCCTTTCAAATCGGCAAAATTCCAACTGCATAGCGTATCAATCTCTGAGGCGAGGCCCGACAGGCCGCTCCCCAACACGATCGCAACCCGCGGTTGTAGGTTGCATTCGCGCAATATATCGTTCGCCAGTTGTTGTTCAGGTCTACCATCAGACATCGAATCAGTTCCTAGCGTGGCCTAAGCTGAGGCTTAGTATCTTGGTGCGTGCCGTCTAAGCAAGCCCCGATGCTCGAAGGGCGCGTTCGTAGTCTTCAGGTGAGTTGAGATTCTCAAGGCTCGTCAATTCCGGGTCCGCTGCGCGAAGATCATCGACGGGAACGAATCGAGTCGACGCTTGATCAAAAAGGAACATTGGTCGCAATTGGTCCCTCTCGAGTAGTAATTCTACCTGCGGTAGTACCGTCGACCGGTAAACAGCCGCCAAGGGGTGGCAAAAAGTGGCTTCCTGGGGTACGGCAATATCATATCCGGGTAGGAAATCGAACATGGCCCGGACAAATGCGGTGTTCAAACGCGGAACATCGCAACTTGTCACATACGCTACTTGACTAGCAGAAAGGCATTGTAATCCTCGCGCGAGTCCTTGGAGAGGTCCACGGTCCCGCTGCCCGTCGTATACGACCGTGGCAATGGCAGGGAGTGGCGGTAGTTCCTGGCCTTGGGCGGCCACCACAATCACTGTCGAGACTTCCGTCGAAACGATTCGCACGATCCGCTGCAGCATCGTTTCCGGGCCAAACGGGAGCCACGCCTTGGGCCGACCCATCCGACGGCTATGACCGCCACAAAGAATGATTGCGGCTCGTTCCACCAGAGGCCTCCCCGTTAGGTTCATTTTGCGAAAACAATCGAGTATACTCCAGATTCGTGATGGGTTGCCTCGACGAGTTCATCGCAGCAATTTTTCTAGTTTCGACAGGCTGAATTCCACAAGACTTCGGATCGATATGCCGCTCACATTGACCTACATCGCGCCGTGCGCCGTGCCCGTTGAGGTAGACGGATTGACACCAGACAAACTGATGGATTGCTCGCTTAAGGAGATTTCGGCACTACCGGTGTACGTCGGAAATCGGCAAGTCGCTTGTGGCGAGCTATTTCGCGTGGAGGGATCGGCAAGCGACGGGCACGTACGCTGGTGTGGTGACCTACGAGGCGTACATTGGATTGGTGCCAAAATGGGGCACGGTTCGATTGTGGTCGAAGGTTCTGCAGGACGGCATGTTGGTAGCGGAATGTCGGGTGGTCGAATCGAAGTCATCGGGGACGTTAGCGACTGGTTAGGTGCCGAAATGCACGGCGGCTGGGTTCACGTACGCGGTCGCGCAGGACACCTTGTTGGATCTGCATACCGCGGTAGCCGTCGCGGAATGACGGCCGGCACCATTATCGTCGAAGGTGCTGCCGGAAACGAAATTGGGCACACCATGCGGCGAGGATGTATCGTGATTGGCGGAAATGCCGGCGACCTCGTGGGGTTCAATATCTTGGCCGGCACTATTCTCATACTTGGCGACAGTGGGATCCGTCATGGCGCCGGCATGCACCGTGGGACAATCGGGTTGTTCGGACATCAACCCCCTCCGATGCTCCCGACGTTTCGTCCTGCAGGAAAGTATTCGTCGCCTTGGTTGCCCTTATTGGGAACCTTTTTGGCCGCGGGGGGGTACTCTTGGCCGATCGAGGACTGGCAGCGACAGTGCCAACTCTTTCATGGCGATTTGCTGGAAAATGGGCGCGGCGAAATTTTAACTCGAGTCTAATGCCGCATGTCGGATGTCCTGGCCGGATTGTACCTCAGTTGCAAAATCGACCAACCAACATTGGCTCGATATGCATAGGTGACGCAGCCAGGCACACGAGGCAACCGTGCTATTCGGCCTTAGGCCGAACGGTTTTCGTTTCCAGCCTCGCACCGAATTTCCTCGGCTTGCTGCAGGTAGTGGTCGGTTACGGGATAATTTCGAAAGCGAATCGAGTAATATTGCTCGAACCACTCAGCGATAGTATTTTCAATGGCCGCATCGTAGGCTGGTCGCACGTGCAACGTCTTGCCATAAAAATCTTCCCGCAAATCACCTTCTTCCATCAAGACTCGCCCTGACTTGATGACGTACCGCGGTAGCTCAAACATCGTTTGGCGGTTTTCGTGTGGCGTATAGATGGTTACATCAGCATCCGCCCCTGGCCCCAAATGACCTTTGTTTTTCAGTCCCAGCATACGAGCGGGGCCGGCTCGTGTGATAATTGCAATTTCATTGAGTGTATATTCACGTTGCAGGTCCCCGAGCGCCGAACGTTGGCGCACCAAGGGGTGGACGCTACGTAGGACTTCTTCACGATAAGTTCGATCCATGAGCAAGTGAATAATTTGTGGGTACGCCAAAAAAGAGCCGCCGTTAGGATGGTCGGTGCTCATGGCAACTTGCCAAGGGTTCTTGACTTGTAAATACCACTCAAGCCCGATCGCCCATTGCAGGCTATGTACGAGACTCTTGTTACGATACTGAATCGGGGCAATTCCACAGCCCGATTCTAGCTCGGTGTCCGCACTGAACCATTTTGTGCCGTAGACATTTGATAGAAAGTATCCGAGCGGACCATCTCCCGTCATGCTGGTAGTCTCCCCAAAGAGAACTTGGCCCACGTCGACGGTAATGTTGGGATGTTCATTCAGGTAGTCTGCCAGCGGCTGGACCTTGGAGTTGAAGGTGTTTTCATCAGCCTCGCCGCCGCCGTAGCTATGGAATTGAATATGGGTCAGGTGCGCTCGGTGTCCTTCCAGAGCCTGCATGGTCCCCAGCGTCGTTTGCCAATTTCCCGGCATGCCGAGATTATTGCAGTGGATGTGTACCGGATGCGGAAGCTGCAAGGTATCGACAGTTCTGGCCATTTCGCGGATGATTTGCCGTGGCGTGACATCGAAATGGTCGACTGTACTGTCAATTCCCGCGACATTACCCGCCTGTTGTTGTTTCCACACTTCGACTCCACCGGGATTGACCAGTTTGGTAGCATATCCCTTGGCTGCGCCGAGGAGCCATCCGACAAATGCGCGTAGCCGTTCCGGGTCGTTGTCCTTGATCGACTGCATGACAAAGTGATTGTTGCCCATCAGGACATAGAAACCCTTGTCAATGCAAGGAGTATCTTCGAATTCCTCGTGTGCATGCCGCGCTGCCAAAGGTGGGACGGCTGCGTCAAACGCCGTGGTATATCCCAGTCCGCAATATTTGTAGCCCGTAGCGAAAGTACTTGGCACACTCCCCATGGTGCCACTATGGCTGATGGCTGTACGACGCACAGGTTCCGCATTTCGCTTTTCTTCGGGACGCATTTTCCGCGCGGTATTGACCTTCGGCCCAGCGATATGGCAGTGCATGTCGACCCCCCCGGGCATGACGATCAGTCCACTGGCGTTGATGGTTCGGGCTGGACGCAACAGCGGGTCGGCGGGAGGATCGACAATACGCCCGTCGCAGATCCAGATATCGCGGACCTGACCGTCCACGTTATTCGCAGGGTCGTAGACATAGCCGCCCGCGATCTTGAGATATTCGTTGCTAGACATATTCGTGATATTACTGTTAGTTGGCTTCCGTAATGCACATGCTGCCACCTTAATCACGCGCGACCCGATTTCAAAGAGGTGCTTACGAGGTCTCGGACTTCCTGTCAGAATGCAGGGACCGTCCCCGAATTCTGGAGCGCTATTACGATGGCCAAATTACGACTTGAGATCGCGAGACAACAGATCGAATTCTCTCATCGGTATACCCTGAGCCTCTTGGAGGGCCTGCAAGATGCGGATTGGCTTTGGCAACCCGAACCCAAGGTAACGCATATTGCTTGGCAGGTTGGGCACATCGCGATGGCCCAGTATGGGCTCACGATGATTCGTATTCGGGGCAAGGAGCCCGATGACGAGCAATTTATCCCCTCCACCTTTTTCAAGGTATTTAAAAAGGGGTCTGCACCCAGTGTCGGGGCAGGCGGCTATTCGCCTCAGGAGATCCTCGCGGTTTACCAGGCCGTCCATGTGAAGACTTTGGACGAGCTAGGCCGATACACCGACGAGGAGCTGGATGTCAAGTTACCCGAACCGCATGCGGTCTTCGATACGAAGATGGGGAGCCTCTATTTCTGCTCGACGCATGAAATGTTGCATGCGGGCCAAATCGGTCTCTTGCGGCGGCTCATGGGACATGCGCCGCTGCGTTAATGGGCCGGCACTTCCACGGAAGCCGCACGTCGAAAGCTGTCTTATTTTTCTTCGGTAACTGTGACTGACACCATCTTGTCACCTTGCTGGATGGAATCGACAACGTCTTGTCCCTCCAGGACCACTCCGAATACGGAGTGCTTGCCATCGAGCCAAGGTGTCGCAACGTGCGTGATAAAAAATTGTGAGCCGTTGGTGTTCGGGCCCGCGTTTGCCATCGACAAGATTCCCGGGCCCGTATGCTTCAGGTCTTTGTGGAATTCATCTTCAAATTGGTAGCCAGGGCCACCCGTTCCGTCACCGCGCGGGCAACCGGCCTGGACCATGAAGTCCGCGATCACGCGATGGAACTTCAGGCCATTGTAGAAGCCGCTTACAACTAATTTTTCAAAATTCTCACAGGTCTTTGGCGTTTCCTCGGAGTAAAGTCGCAGGCGAATGGTGCCGCGGTTTGTATCGATTGTCGCTACCTTCATCGGATTGCAGGCCCTTCTGATTAATTGTCGATTCAACGGGAAAATGCGGCGAGCAACACAGGGCACTGGTTCGGTGCCTTTACGGTGCTCAATGTATGCAGCGTCAAGCTGGCGTATTGACCGGGTCTTTAGCTCGACGGGACTCCCAGTCTATGCGAAACCAAGTTTCCGTAAAAGTGTGCCGCGTTGAAACTTCGCAAAGACATGACTTTTCCCCGCGTTTTCCCGCAATTGAGCTGGGTTGCCGAAGGGCACGGCCAAGAGTAGCCTGATACGAGTCTGCTTTCCTATTCCGACGGCCCTATTCCCCGTGGATACCTATTCGAGACCTTCCATGCTGAAGCTATTTGACCAAGTTCAAGAAGCCTGTGAGGCGATCCGTCGTTTCTGGCCCGAGCGTCCGCAGGCGGGGATCATTCTCGGGACGGGGTTGGGAAACCTCGTTGAGGAGATTAGCAATCCAGTTTCGATCGACTATGCCGAAATCCCTCATTTCTTGCGATCGACGGCGATCAGTCATCGAGGGCGTCTCGTTTGTGGGACCCTGCGTGGTGCGGCCGTCATGGTGATGGAGGGACGTTTTCACGCCTATGAGGGATATTCGCTCCAGCAGATTACGCTTCCAGTGCGAGTAATGAAGGCGTTGGGCGCCGAAATGCTTGTCGTGACAAACGCCTGTGGCGGCATGAACGCCCAATACGCTTGCGGCGACATTATGGTGATCGATGATCATATCAACCTGATGGGGGACAACCCGCTCATTGGAATCAACGACGATCGCTTGGGGCCACGGTTTCCCGACATGAGTCAGCCCTACGATCGGCGATTGACAGAAATTGCGCAAGGCATAGCGCGGCGCGAGGACTTTGCATTACATCGTGGTGTGTTTGTTGCCGTGACGGGACCCAACCTGGAAACCCGAGCGGAATATCGGTTCCTGCGGGGCATCGGCGCTGACGTGGTTGGAATGTCGACGGTACCCGAGGTGATCGTGGCCGTGCACGCCGGGCTTCCTGTCGTGGGATTTTCCGTCATCACCGATATGTGTTTTCCCGACTCCCTAGAGGTAGCTGATGTTCCGCAAATCATTGCGACAGCAAATTCCGCCGAACCTCGATTAAGAAAACTAGTGACCGGCGTCATCGAGCAAGCCCTTTCAACTGGGAAAAATTAGGGGATGGGAATTACGACGCCGAATTAGACACATAAGACAATCAAGCACACGATCAATCGAAATTGCAGGTCCCGAAGGGAATGGTCATTCAATGAGCATCGACACCACAACGTCCAGTCCATCGGCCCCACGTTGGACAGCACTGCCGCCGAAAGCACGACGTGTGATTGGCGTCATGATCGAGAAAGCCAAGACGACCCCGGATGCTTATCCGTTGACCCTCAATTCACTTACTACCGGTTGCAATCAGAAAAGCAACCGTGATCCTCAGATGGAGCTTGATTCCGACGACGTTGAGGCATGCCTGGAAGACCTGCGCGGTTTTGGTGCTGTTGTGGAAGTTGCCGGTAGCGGGCGTGTTTCGAAGTTTCGGCACCTATTGTACGACTGGTTAGGTGTCGACAAGGTTGAATTGGCGGTCATGGGCGAATTGCTACTGCGGGGTGCACAAACCGTCGGGGAGCTCCGTGGACGTGCCGCTCGCATGGAGCCGATTGCCGATCTATCCGCGCTACGACCCGTCATTCAATCCTTAATCCAAAAACGACTCGTCCTTTCTCTCTCTTCCGAAGGTCGTGGACAAATTGTTACCCACAATCTTTACCCGTCCGACGAACTTGCACGTCTCAAATCCAAGGTGACGGCACAGGAATTGGCGACGGTCCCTGAAACTTCCGTGGCACCACCGGTATTGCCGATCGCCGCTTCGTCGCCCGCGCGTGCATCAGCACCTCAGGTGGTTTCGTCTGCCGCAAGCGACACGCGCGTCGACGCCGAACTCCATTGGCTGCGAAACGAGATTGAATCGCTGCGCAAGGATCTGACGCGTTTGCAACAGGACATTAGCGATCTGTGGAAGAGCCTCCAGTAGGCCGCGGACCGATTTTCGACCTGTGACGTACCCCCCAGCGGTCGGTTTGCGGGCTAGACTTGAGTCGTTCCGTCGTCCACCAGCGTGCGTTGCCGTCGATCATGCCAGTTCTGCGCGCTGAATACAACGAAGATCCTGATTGATCGGATCGTACGGCTTCGTCGAATTTCTATGTGAGCCTGTGACATGCGTGCTGACCAACTGACAGTGGAATTCTTTCACGATATCGACCAGCTCCAAGGATTTCACACCGACTGGAATCGATTGGCTGCCGGTATACCCTTTCGCGAGTGGGAATGGCTAATTACCTGGTGGCGCCACTATCGACAGTCGGATTGGCAGTTGCGGGTCGCCGTTGTTCGGGATGAGACTCACAAAGTAGTTGGCATAGCGCCCTGGTATGCTGACTGGACCCTTGGCCAAGGGCAAACGCTGCGATTCTTAGGGTCAGGGAAAGTTTGCACCGACTATGCCACCATCTTGACATCCGACGCCGATCGGAAAAACGTTTGTGGTGCGCTGTGGGATAGCCTTGCCGCGGGGTCAAACTCATCCGCTTCCAGCAAGTGTTCGCCGGCGTGGGATCTATTGGAGTTGGAAGGGGTCGTCGAGGACGCGACCGTCGATGAATTTACGGAGCAGAGCCAGCCCATCTGTGCACAAGCGAAGTCGCGTGAGCTGGAGAGCTGTTGGAACATAAGAGTGCCGTCTGCTTGGGACGATTTTGTGGCAATGCTCGACAAACGAAATCGTCAAAAGGTCCGCTCGTTGGCAAAAAAATCACTGGACTCGGGACTCGCCGAGTTGCACTTGGCCACGACGTCCGAAGAACGAAACGAAACCCTGCTTAGCTTAATCGAAGTGCACCAACGTCGTCGGGTGAGTCTGGGCCAGGCGGGGTGCTTTGCCAGTCCCCAATTCGAGGAATTCTTGCGGGAGTGTTTGGAATTGTTTGGAAGCCAGGATCGGCTCGTGCTGGCGAAGGTGAAATTGCGTCAGCAGGTAGCGGCCGTGGGCGTCGGATTCTTGGGGCAGGATACGCTTTATCTCTATCAATGCGGAATGGAACCCGAAATGAGTAGCGATCAACCTGGCTGGCTGCTTAACTTGCTCATGGTCCGGGAATGCCAACGACGCGGTATTGCAAACTACAATTTGCTGCGTGGCGACGAGCCTTACAAGGCGTGTCTGGGTGCCCATCCCCAAAGGTGCGATCGACTGCGGTTCGTGCCTCGTCGAACGATTCCGCAAATACGTTACCATGTTTGGGACGCGGGAGCACAATTGCGTGATTGGGCATATGCAACCTGGACAGGTGGGGCGAATGGAGGATGATTTGTGTCGGGTCAGGATTCGGAATCGGTCCCTCCGTTTGACGTTGCCGCAGCCCTGAGTGCCTTGGACGGCCGCGTACATCTGCTGCGGAATCTGGCAGAGCTTTACCTGCAGTCGCACGGCAGCATGATCGACAGCCTGCGCATTGCGTTACAGCAGGAAGACGTTCCTGAAGTCGAACGGGCGATACATTCGTTGCGTGGGGCTGTGGGGTACTTTCGAGCGGGACCACTTTGGCATATTACTGCCATCATGCACGAAGCGTCGCTGCTGCGCGATCTCGACAAGGTGCGCCGCTTGCAGCCCAATCTCGAAGGGATCATGGAAGAACTTGCGCTGGCGTTGCAGGATTTTGTACGGGCCAATCCGCCGACGACTTCGACCACTTAATATTGTGGGGAGTGAACTCGAGCGAAAGCCTAGGCCTCAACGATTGCCGGCGCCGGCGAGAGACGATGTACCGGATCGAGCCCGAGTTGGCTGCTGGGATTCGAGTCTGGCCTGCTGGGATTGCTGTACGGCACTCTGGTCACCCGCATCTACCAGGAGGACCCAATCCAAGTCCTCGTCCGGTAAGAGATAGATGTCCACAAACCGATCTTGTCCCAGATTCAATCGCGGCAGGAATTCGAAAGGTGTCAAAAGTGGGATCAAACCAACCAAGAATGGCAATTCAACGCAGGCAGGGGCCATGATTCTAGGCACGGCGATCGCATAGTGATTCCAATGGCCGCCAACTTGTCGTATCACGCCTTGGCGGGTCACTGCAAGGAATGCGGGATACCGCAGGTGGAAAGCGTTTTTCAGGAGGCTTTGTACCAGCCGGTCCGGCAACGTCATGACGTCGATCCCCCGGACACCTGTTCCGCCAAGAACTCAAAGGCTGACTCGACGTGAGTTCCGTTATGGGCGCTCGTGCCGAAACACCGCATGGGCAAATTGAGCCCAGCGATCAACAATTCGGTCTCTTGGGGACCCACTAAGTCACATTTATTGATCAGGAAGGCGCAGGGGACATCCCCGACCACGCCTCGGGCCCGTTCGTGAAGTTCCAGAGCAGTTTGCAGCGTCGCCGGTCGAGTAATATCCGAAACAAGTAAGTAACCATGCATTCCTCGCAGATAGGAGGGGCGAACTTCCTGGAGGTCGTCCTCACCGTGTATATCCCACAGGATCATCATCACGTCGACCCCGGCTACCGAAACGATTTCCTTATCGATTTTGACGCCCACCGTGGTGAGGTACCGGTCGCTAAAAACGCTATGGACGAAGCGGGAAACGAGGCTGGTTTTCCCCACCGCGAACGCTCCCAGCATACACATCTTTTTTTGTAGCATTTTGTGCGACCTGCCGAGCTGACTGCGTAGTGACCTCGCCTGATTTCGCTTATGATAGCGGTCCCCGCTCGACGACGGTACGCCTGCTGGGTGTCGCAACTGTACCGTTGCAGGATGGGGGTACGATCGCTCCCGGATTGGGAGTACGTGAGCGATCGCGATCGAATTTGCTCCCTTTGTAAGGATGTCCATGAAATCAATTCGCCGCTTATTGGTCGCCAATCGAAGCGAAATAGCAATTCGAGTATTTCGCAGTGCACACGAGCTGGGCATTTCCAACGTCGCCATCTATACGCACGAAGACCGTTTTGCCCTTCATCGATTCAAGGCGGAAGAGGCCTATCAAATTGGTACGGCAGGCGAACCGATTCGGGCCTACTTAGATATTCCTTCGATTATTGAACTGGCCGAGAAACATCGGATTGATGCCATCCATCCTGGTTACGGTTTCCTTTCGGAGAACCCCGATTTCGCGGACGCCTGTGCAGCGGCTGGGATTATTTTTGTGGGACCTAAGCCAGATGTCTTGCGCAAACTGGGCAATAAGACCTCCGCTCGCGCCCTGGCACTCAAGGCGGGCGTGCCCATCTTGGGGGGCACGGAACAACCGATTGAAAGCGAGCAAATCGGGGAACAAAAGGCGGCGGAGATTGGGTATCCTGTAATCTTGAAGGCGGCTCACGGTGGTGGTGGCCGGGGCATGCGTGTGGTCCACGAGGCCAAAGATTTTTCGGCCTCCTTTCGCCAGGCGCAGCGTGAGGCCGCCGCCGCTTTTGGGAGCGGCGATGTCTTCCTCGAAAAATATATCCGCCACGCTCGACATATCGAAGTGCAGTTGCTGGGAGATCAACACGGCAATTTGGTTCACCTCTACGAGCGCGACTGTTCTGTACAGCGGCGACATCAGAAAGTTGTGGAGATTGCTCCGGCGCCGCAATTGTCACCGGAACGGCGCGACGAACTTTGCCAAGCGGCTCTGAAAATCGGCCAAGCAGTCGACTACCAAAATGCCGGCACGGTGGAGTTCCTTTTAGATACCGACACGAACCTGTTTTACTTCATTGAAGTGAACCCGCGAGTTCAGGTAGAGCACACGGTGACGGAACAGGTCACGGGGATTGATATCGTCAAGTCGCAGATCCTGATTGCGGCCGGCGTTCCGCTCGCCCATCCTGATATTGGGATTTCTAACCAAACGGACGTGACTACGCACGGGTTCGCCGTGCAGTGTCGCGTGACGACGGAAGATCCCGAAAATCAGTTCCTGCCAGACTACGGGAGGATTGCGCACTATCGTTCTGCGAGCGGTATGGGAATTCGACTGGACGCAGGGAGTGCTTATTCAGGAGCCGTCGTGAATCCGTTTTATGATTCGCTGCTCGTGAAGGTCACGGCGTGGGGACGGCGGTTCCAAGACGCCGTAAGCCGTATGGATCGCTGCCTGAATGAATTTCGCGTTCGTGGTGTGAAGACAAATCTGCCGTTCCTTGCGAAATTAATCTCCCATCCCGATTTCCTTAACGGTGAATGCACGACGCGATTCATTGACGAGACCCCGTCGCTCTTTGAATTCCGAGCACAGCAGGACCGGGCCACACGGCTCTTAAGCTTCCTGGCAGATGTTACCGTGAACGGTAATCCTCTGTTGAAGGGTTTGCCCAAGTCCACGCGTTCGAACGCCGCGCCTGTGCCCGATTGGAGCCAACATGAATTGCCCACAGGATATCGCCAGAAGCTCCAGCAAATGGGCCCCACGAAATTCTGCCAATGGATTCGCGAACACAAGCCGCTCCTAATCACGGATACGACATTTCGCGATGCACATCAGTCGCTATTTGCGACACGGTTGCGAACAAATGACCTGCTGAATATTGCGCCGGCCTATGCTCACGGCGCGCCAGAATTGTTTTCGCTCGAAATGTGGGGCGGAGCGACCTTTGATACTTCCATGCGATTCCTCAAGGAGTCCCCCTGGTTGCGATTAGAGCAAATGCGGACGCTCGTTCCCAACATCCTGTTTCAGATGTTGTTGCGTGCATCCAGCGCGGTGGGATACACGAATTATCCTGACAATGTTGTCGATTGTTTCGTACAAGAGGCTGCCGCAGCTGGGATCGACGTATTTCGGGTTTTTGACGCTTTGAATTGGCTGCCCAATTTGCAGGCCTCGATCGATTCTATCCTGAAGACCGACGCCATTTGCGAAGCGGCGATTTGCTATACCGGCGACATATTGAATCCCAATCGCGCCAAGTACAGCCTCAAATATTACGTCGATTTGGCCAAAAAATTGGAACGGATGGGAACGCATATTTTGGCCATTAAGGATATGGCTGGATTGTGCAAACCAAGTGCCGCACGATTGCTCGTGAGGACGCTCAAGCAAGAGATCGGAATTCCCATTCATTTTCACACTCACGATACAGCAGGAATTCAGGCCGCTGCCATCTTGAATGCAGCGGAGGAAGGGCTTGATATCGCCGACGCTGCGATGGCACCCCTTTCCGGAAGTACCTCTCAGCCGAATTTGAACACGCTGGTGGAGGCTCTCCGTTTCTCCGATCGAGAAACGGAACTCGATACTCGGAAAATTGACCTGCTGGCCGACTATTGGCGGGCTGTTCGCGGATTTTACCTGCCATTCGACCAGCAGGTACTGCCAGCCACTGCCGATCTCTATGAACATGAAATGCCCGGTGGTCAGTACACGAACCTGTATCAACAAGCGCTCGCTTTGGGCTTGGCCGATCGTTGGCACGAAGTGTGCCAAGTCTACGCACAAGTGAACATGATGTTTGGTGACATTGTGAAGGTGACACCCACATCGAAGGCCGTGGGTGACATGGCATTGTTCATGGTTGCCAACGAAGTCAGTCCTGACGAAGTTGTTCATGGTAGTCGCGAACTGTCGTATCCGGCTTCCGTGCTCGATTTGCTCGGTGGACGAATGGGACAGCCACCCGGTGGATTTCCAGAAGCGGTGCAGCAGCGGATCCTGCGCGATCAAGCGCCGATGCTAGGCCGGCCAGGAGAAGTGTTGCCGCCAGCCGACTTTGCTGCCGCCACTCAGGATCTCGAAAAGATCCTGGGACGAACTCCGAGCCGGCAAGAACTTTCCTCCCACCTCCTGTACCCCAAAGTGTTTGAGGAGTTTGCGAAGCACGAAGAAAAGTATGGCGATGTGAGCGGTATCCCCACACCGATATTTTTCTACGGTCTCGCGCCCGGTCAAGAATTCGCAGTTGATATCGAAAAGGGAAAGACTCTCATTATCAAATATGTTACTGAGGGGAGTCCGCATCCCGATGGTTTTCGAACGGTGTACTTTGAGGTCAATGGTGTGCCACGTGACATCTCAGTACTCGACCTGGGGCTGGAAGTTACGGCAGAACGAGCAGAAAAGGCGGACGCCGACAACCCGAAGCACGTTGGTTCCGCGATGCCAGGAATGGTCGTTACTGTGAGTGTGGCTGTGGGGGATACCATCCAAAAAGGGCAACGGCTGATCAGCATCGAAGCCATGAAAATGGAGACGACGATCAATGCCGAGCGTGAGGGTAAGATTGCTCAACTGTGTGTCAAACCGGGTAGCCAAGTCGAGACCGGTGACCTACTTCTTGTTTTCGAATAGGAAGCCTGCCTGAGCAACTATGCGCGACACGACGGAAATTCCTGACGTTTGGCAGCGATCATTGGCGCATCCGTGGCTCAGCGGTGCTGAGTATCATTCAAGTTTGGATTCCACGAATGCTCACGGTTTGCGTCGTCTCAAATCTCTTCCGGAATCTCTTCCGGCGTGTCCCTGGCCCTATTTGATTCTGGCAGAGGAACAAGAAAGTGGTCGAGGACGCGGCAGCCATATGTGGTACAGCACTCAAGGGGCGCTAACGTTTTCGCTCCTGTGGGAAATGCCACCAGTAAGAGAGGGTAGTGCGCCGCTCTCGCTGCTCGTAGGAGCTGTGGTGTGTGAGGCCTTAGAGCCGCTCTGTGGCTGCGATCCTGTTCGTCTCAAGTGGCCGAACGATGTTTACATTCGGCAACGAAAGATCGCCGGAATCCTCATCGAAGCACCCGGCGACCCCAAGGGAATGCATGTGATCGGAATCGGCGTGAATGTGAACAACTCTTTCGATAATGCCCCCCAAGAAGTGCAGTCGCGCGCAATTTCTCTACAGGCTGTCGCAGCAAACGCCTGCCACCCCAGCGATGTACTCTCCGCCATACTTGACCGAATGAACGACGTATTCGACCGTCAATGTTTTCCGAGCTGGTCGGAAAGCATGCCATGGGAACGCTTCTGCTTATTGCGAGGTAAATCCGTTCGACTGCAAACCGCATCTGGGGACATTATAGGCATATGTCGCGGAACTCAATCAAACGGTGCCTTGCTGGTTGCTGATGCAAACCAACGCACACATGCGGTGCATTCGGGCGAAGTGATTGCTTTCGATTGTGGCTGACGGTAGACGGCGTATCGGCAAGCACGGTTCTATTTTAGCTGCGTAGTGACTCAGCTCATGGACTGTAAAGGACCATTTGACTTGAGGTTGAAATGGAGTGGGATGAAACGGACCGTGTGGATCCGCTGCAGGGTAACCGTGTTGCTTCTCTCGGTCTGTGGGATACTTTCAATATCCTCGTGGGGATCGTAGTTGGAACGGCCATCTTCCGCTCGCCGCCGATGGTGTTTCAAAATAGCTCCGGACCGTGGTCGGCGATCGTCGCCTGGCTTGTCGGAGGGACGCTGTCGCTCCTCGGCGCGTTGTGTTATGCCGAATTAGCGACGAGTTATCGACGGGAGGGTGGTGACTATTCGTTTCTGCGAAGTGCATTTGGACCGCAAACTGGATTTCTCTTCGCTTGGGCGCAACTTACAGTCGTACTGACCGGAAGTCTGAGCGCGATGTCTTACGCATTTGCAGACTATGCCGGACGATTGGTACCGCTCAGCGAAAATGGTCGGGCGGCAACCGCAATGCTCGCGATCGTCATGATGACGCTGTTCAATCTGTGCGGTACGTCGGTGGGGCGGAGGATGCAAAATTTTTTGAGTTGCACCAAGTTGTTGGGTTTGGTGTTGTTAGTGTTCTCGGGAATTTATGTTTGGGGTACTCGCGAGAATCTCGCGGACAGTCATCCTTTCGTCGGACAACACGCATCGAATTGGGGACTTACCCTGGTGTTTGTGCTTTACGCGTTTGGTGGCTGGAACGATGCCGCGTTTGTGGCGGCCGAGGTGCGCGACGTTCATCGAAACCTTCCGCGTGCCTTGGCGTTGGGTCTCGGGGCTGTAACTCTCGTTTACCTGCTAGTGAATCTGACCTATCTAAGCGTATTGGGTTTTGAGGGTGCCGGCAAAAGTGAGACTCCCGCGGCGGATGTGCTACAGATCGCGTTGGGCGATTGGGGCGCCACGGCGATTACGGTGCTGGTAATGATCTCGGCGGCTGGGGCAATTCAGGGGATGATCTTTACTGGTGCAAGGGTCTATGCATGCGTAGGAGTAGATCATCGTTCCTTGCGCTGGTTGTCCTGGTGGGACCCAAACCGAGGAGTACCCTTTCGAGCGCTCTTAGCCCAAGCAACCGTCTCTTCGATTTTGGTTGGCCTTGTCGGGACGGGTCGGGGACGGGGCATGCTGGATACATTGCTCGGCTGCGTCGGCATACCTGCTGTGCCATGGACACGGTATCACGGAGGATTCGAGACGCTTGTGGCGGGTTCTGCGCCGATCTTCTGGGTGTTTTTTCTCGCCACGGGAGTTTCTTTGTTTGTTTTGCGACGAGCCTATCCTCACCAGAATCGCGGATTTTCAGTCCCGTTTTTTCCGGTAACGCCGTTGTTGTTCTGTGTGACCTGTGTTTATATGTTGTACTCGAGCTTGTGTTACGCGCGAGCCCTGGCAGTACTGGCCGTGCTCCCCCTGCTCGTCGGTTTGTTGATCTTCAATTTATTTGAACGCAATCGCGGCGAACGGTAACGATTGCCACGTGTTTATCGATCAAGATCGCTCAGACTTTGTGGGCGGCACTTCCGGACACTCATCATGGCGAGGCAGAAATGGAACCCACGACGGACGGGATCACGTATCGATCTATTTCAAAGATGATCGATCACGCGATTCTAACGCCCAACCTGACCCAAGAGGATTTGGAACGAGGATGCCAACTCGCGATTGCCTACGACGTCGCGAGTGTCTGTACCATGCCGTTCTACGTTTCCGAATGCGTCAGATTGCTCCGTGGAAGTAGCGTGAAGGCCAGTACAACCATTGGGTTCCCACACGGAGGCCATACGACAAGTGTGAAGTGCGCAGAAGCAGACCAGGCTGTTCGCGACGGATGCGAAGAGCTCGATATGGTTGTCAATATATCCCAGGTCCTCAGTGCTCAATGGGATTATGTAAAAAAGGATATTGACGCGGTAGTGCAAGTGGCGCATGGGTCTGCGCGGAAAGTCAAAGTGATTTTCGAAAACTGTTATCTGCAGGACGAGCACAAGATTCGCCTGTGTGAAATCGCGACTGAATTGTGCGCCGACTGGGTCAAGACTTCGACGGGATTTGGCCCAACTGGTGCGACGTTCGACGATGTCAGGCTCATGCGGCAGCATGTGCCTGAGACTGTTCAGGTGAAGGCGGCGGGCGGCGTTAGGGACATTGATACGGCCCTGTCGATGCGCGAACTGGGGGCATCACGATGCGGGACTAGCCGCACTCAAGAAGTTTTGGACGAATGGCGGTCTCGTCTGTCTTTACCTGCCGTAGGATTCGCACGAACCAATTCAGTTGGATATTGATTTCGGCGATTGGCTCTACTTGGGCATAAATCGCGTAAACTCTGTGGGCACCGTTGCGTGAAATTCCAAAGGCTGGCGGAGCATTGGATGGACAAATCCCAGCGACTCGGCGTGCAAAGCGAGGCGCCGAAATGGCCATTGCGTCGAACGCTCATCCGACGCGCCGTACCGCACATCGCCAAGGATTGGGTGTCCTGCTTCTGAAAAGTGGACTCGAATCTGATTGCGTCGACCTGTCTCGAGGCGCACCTCTACTGCTGATGTGTCGGAGGTGGAATGCAGCACCGAGTAGTGAGTAATGGCTAGCTGTCCCGCCTCGGTGTCTTGAGTCGAATAACGTTGCAACGTTTTCTTGTCGGTCGCAATGTAGCTGCGAAACGTTCCCTGCTTTTGCTTGACGAGCCCGTCCACAATCGCGACGTAGCGTCGTTGCGGCTTTCTCGCCTCAAATTGATCGCGCAGCAATTCGGCAATCTTTAGCCATTTAGCGAACACCAACAATCCAGAAACGCCACGGTCCAGTCGATGGACACAATACGCCTGACCGAGAGATTCTTGAGCCTGAATCCAACGGTCGACCAGAGAGATTAACGTGGTCTTTTCTTTGTAGGGCGTAGGAACTGTCAGCAAACCGGGTGGCTTGTTGACAACCATGAGGTGTTCGTCGTTGTAGACGATCTCCAGAGGTTGCCGAAAGGGGGATTTTTGCGCGACAATCGGGGCCTTGACGGGAGGTAGACGAATCTCCAGTAAGTCGCCCGGCCGTAGCGTGATTTCGGCTTTTCGAACGCACGTTCCGTTCACGTAGGCCAGACCATCGCGAATCGCATGCGCCGCTGGCGATTTGCCCTGACGAAGTAGTTGCTGAACCAGATTGACCAAGCGGCGCGCCGGTTCGGGCATTCGCTCATGGACCGTCATCGATTTGTGAGTCATGCGAAGCTCTATTGGCGACAAGTGAAACCACCATCCTAAAGTACCAAGCGGACGATGGGAAGCATGAAATTGCAGTGGCCTTACATCAGGCCAAGGTTGAGGGTCCGAATCAACCCATCGGACTGGCCAACTGGCACAAGCTAAGTCAATCGATTAAGTTGTCGTTGGCCGATAAATTTACCCCATGTGGATTTGATTAGGATCGGTTTAGCCGTTCATGACTTGTTCCTTAAAGGAGGGACTGGCATGGTTTCCGTTGTGCACTTGATACAGCATCCATTGGTGGATCATCACCTGTCGCAACTGCGCGATGTGGCGACGAACAGTGCGGCGTTTCGGCAGAATTTAAGACCGTTGACGGCCCTCTTGGCGATGGAAGCAACTCGCGATTTACGGCAGGAGGACCGCTCCGTAACGACACCCTTGCAGAAAATCACAGGCAAAAAACTTTCGGATCGCGTGGGATTGATCCCCATCCTGCGTGCTGGCTTGGGAATGGTGGAGACGGCCTTGGAATTTCTACCGGAGTCCGAAGTATGGCATCTGGGACTTTACCGGGACGAGCAAACAGCTGAGCCGGTGGAGTATTATCGCAAGTTTCCCCAGTCGCATCCGGTTGATGTGGGTTTGGTGCTGGACCCCATGCTGGCGACGGGGGGCTCAGCAACCGCTGCCTTTACGACGCTACAGCAGTGGGGCGTGCCGACCATCAAGCTTTTGGCGGTCATCGCGTCGCGGTCGGGAATCGAATTATTGCAGCGTGAATTTCCCACGGTCTCCATCTACGTCTGCGCTATCGACAGTGAATTGAATCAACAAAACTTTATCGTCCCTGGCCTGGGCGATGCCGGTGATCGGATTTTCAATACATTTCCCAGGGGAACTTCCGCTCGATAGGCAGGTTCAACCTTGAAACCTGGCGGGTCGGAGGAGCGTTGTTAAGCATGCAAACAGTCATTAGCCTAGTCGGTCTCTTCACTATGATCTTCTGCGCTTGGGCAATGAGTTCTCATCGCGCCTCAATTCCGTGGCGCGTTGTGATCGCAGGCTTGTTATTGCAATTTGCCTTCGCCACTTTTGTTTTGAAAACAGATGTTGGGCGATTTGTCTTTGAGATTTGCGGATCGTCGTTTAATGCGTTGATCGGTTGTGTCGATGCTGGCTCCGATTTCTTGTTCGACTTTTCGGCCGTGGAGAGTAGACTAGGTGATACTGCGAAAGGAATCGACTCCGAGACACGACGTTATCACGTACTTGCCTCTGTTGCATTTCGCGTCTTACCGACGATCGTTTTCTTTTCTGCGCTCATGTCAATGCTATATCACATCGGTGTTGCCCAGTTCGTCGTAACGCTATTTGCGTGGGTCATGCAGCGTACGCTGGGTACATCCGGCGCAGAGAGTTTGTCTGCAGCGGCCAATATATTTGTCGGTCAAACCGAAGCGCCGCTGGTGGTACGTCCGTATCTTCCCAGCATGACGTTGTCGGAACTCAATGCGGTAATGGTGGGTGGATTTACGACGATTGCCGGCGGAGTCTTGGCCGCTTATGTAAAAATGGGGATTGATGCCGGGCACCTGATCGCCGCGTCTGTAATCTCTGCTCCTGCCTCACTTCTGATTGCCAAAGTTATGGTACCAGAGACCGAACACCCGCAAACCATGGGAGTTGTTCGTATCAAAATTGAACGAACGTCGCAAAACCTGCTGCAGGCGGCGACCGACGGCGCAGCGGAAGGAATGAAATTGGCATTGAACGTGGGCGCTATGCTCATCGCATTCTTGGCTCTGGTTGCGATGGTCAATTTGATGCTCGGTTGGGCCAGCGTGCAATCCGGCCTTGCGCCCTTGGATGCCCCGTGGCGGATGGAAATGCTGCTCGGTTGGGCGTTTTATCCGTTCGCGTGGCTCATGGGGATTCCGGCCAGTGATTGCCAGAAAGCCGGAGAGTTGTTGGGCCTCAAGACGGTGGCGAACGAATTTCTGGCTTACGAGCAATTGGCCGATTGGGATAAGGGTCGTCAAGTAACCCCCCGCACGGTCATGATCCTTTCGTACGCCATGTGTGGTTTCGCCAACCTAGGATCGATCGGAATTCAGATTGGCGGGATTGGAAGTTTGGCAGAGTCACGGAAAGGGGATTTGGCCAAGTTGGGATTTCGAGCCATGTTGGGAGGCACGCTGGCATCCTTTATGACCGCTTGTGTGGCAGGTATCCTGGTACCAGACAGTACCCTACCCCCTCGTCCTGTCATCGAAACGGAACCGATTGGGCAGCAGTTCCAGCAACGTGGTGACATGCGGGGAGTGTTGCGGTTGGTCGGCATCGACCAGCCAGATGATAAGTTCCGACGAGAATTCGGCCATCACTTGTCGACATGCTCCACATGGAGTAACGCCACCGGCCGTCGCGATGGCGATCTCGGTAATTTCGCGGTAGCCAGCCGCCACGGCATTTCCAATCGCGCATCGTTCGGCACAGATGGTTAAGCCATAGGACTGATTTTCGACGTTGCAACCGACAAACAACGTTGGTGATCCTGCCCGCCCCACTGCTCGTGCCCACAAGGCTGCCCCCACGCTAAAATTCGAATAACGCGCATATGCGTTTTGTCGGACCTCTAATGCGGCTTGGATTAAGGTTGGGTCTGGAGTCATATCGATGATGTACTGCCGCTTGGCAGAGTTTCTGGCGTCAGGGGCCTGAGATCCGTGGCCTTCAATTTGTACGTTTATGCATGAACCCATTCGCCAATCAATGGTGCGACTTCTGCTGGCGGCTGTGCATCGAGCACGACAGCCTTTTCGATGAGCTGCCTCACGCGATCGATCTGCGGAGGATGCGCATAGACGGTCACGTAGGGCTGCCCTTGTTCCACCCAATCTCCCACGCGTACTCGCATTTCGAAGCCAACGGAGTGATCGATTCGATCCCCTTTGTGTTTTCTTCCACCGCCCAATTCGATCACGGCTCGGCCTAACATTTCCGTTTCAATTTGTGTAACGAATCCATTCCTACTCGCGCAAAGGTCGCCTGTATCCGCTAAGGGCAGCGGAGCGTAAGGATCGCCTCCTTGGGCAGAAACCATTTCGTCGTATTTTTGACGGGCACTTCCACTCGAAATTGCGGAGCTTAACGCTTGAATCGCTTCCAACTTGTTTAACGAAACGCGAGCCGCCACCATCAGCTGTGAAGATAGCTCCAGGGTGAGCTTGGTGGTATCGGTCGGACCAGTCCCTTGTAAAACTTCGATCGATTCCTTGATCTCAAGTGCATTGCCGACCATACATCCGAGTGGCTGGTTCATATCGCTGAGCACGGCCGACACGTTCAATCCGAGACGACTACCGACTTCTGTCAGTGAAGTTGCAAGCCGCCGGGCGTCGCCAAGGTTCTTCATGAATGCTCCAGACCCGTATTTGACGTCAAGCACCAGGTACTCAATGCCTTCTGCCAGTTTTTTGCTCAAGATACTAGCCGTAATGAGCGGGATTGATGCGACTGTCGCTGTCACATCACGCAATGCGTAGAGTTCACGGTCTGCTGGGGCAATTTCGTCTGTTGCACCAGTAATCGCACATCCCACGCGCCGAACAACCGACTGAAGCTCTCGAATTGACAAGTCGGCGCGAAATCCTGGTATAGATTCCAGCTTGTCCAACGTGCCTCCGGTAGCGCCGAGACCCCGCCCGGAAATCATGGGTACGAACAACCCACAGCTGGCAAGTAGCGGAGCGAGAATAATGGAGGTCTTGTCGCCGATCCCGCCTGTGGAATGTTTATCCACCGTGGGGCCTGGCAGGTCGGGCCAGGCCAGACGCGTTCCGCTTGCTAACATCGCTTCCGTTAACGAAACAACTTCCTCGGCCGACATACCACGAAGGTAGATGGCCATCGCCAGCGCAGCCATTTGATAGTCGGGAAGACGGCCGACAGCAAATTCAGCAATAACCCAATAAATTTCCTGGTCGCTGAGTGTATCGCCGTCTCTTTTCTTTGCGATAATCCAATCAGGTGTCATGCCGGCGATTGTAAGGAAATCTACTTGTTGAGGATAGATCTTTGGGCCGATCGATCAATCGGGGTCGGGAATGGTGTTGATTGCTCATTCTCGTTTTGAGAATCATTGGCCAGAACCTGGCCTTCGCCGTCGGCATTAAAATCGACTCGCTGTGACACTTTTCCGTTTTCATCCCACCACACCCACCGGCCCGTAGCCGCCCCTAACCCGTAGGCGCCACTAATCGACTTTTGGCCGTTCTCGTGCCACCAAGCCCAGTTTCCGTCTTCTTTCCCTTGCTGGTACTCCGAACGTAAGGCTTTCTGTCCATTCGCGTGCCACCAAATAAACTCCCCGTCGGGCTGGTCGTCTTGGTAGTTCCCTACGACCTTCTTCTGCCCGGTTTCGTACCAGGAGGTCCATGCGCCATGTTTTTCATCTTTGCCCTGGACCGAATACGTCAAAACGGTGGCATTCCACCAGTCGTCGAGGTCTTTGACTTCCAACTTCGCCTTGAGGTATATCCCTTCGGATTTTTTTTGGCCGCTGGGAAATTTTCCGGTGCGTTTAGTAATACGTCGCCCGAGTTCATAGCGGTCACGTGTGACAAGTGTGCCATCGGGCAACCATTCGATAAGTTCTCCGTTCAAGATGCCGTCATCGTAGTTGAGTTCTTTCATGCATTGGCCCGAAGGGTACCACCAAGTCGATTTTCCGTGACGTTTTCCGCCAGCAAAATTCCATTCGACGATCTTGAGCTTCTTGTTGTCCGTGATGACCCACTTACCATCCAGTAAGTCGGATTGAAATTGGGCAGTTGAAAGAAAAGGTGACTCGAACTGATCGAAAATGTCGGTCTTGAACAAGTTGGCCTCGTCGGCACGGTACCACCGCGACCATTCACCTTCCTTCATATTCTGGAGGTAATTCCCCATCGCCACCAGTTTCGCGTCAGGATCCCACATCCGCCACTCGCCGTGGTTGACGTAGTTTTCTTGATCATCTTGCACCACATGCCGCTCAATCTTGATCTGACCGTTTTCGTACCTTTCCCGAACGATCTCTGACCCATCGGAGGGCTGTTCGTCGTCCGGAAGTGGCTGGCCGAGTGGCAGTTCTTCTGCCTCGATTTCCTCAATCGGTCCGATCCCACTGGGAGCAGGCGAGGAGTTTATTAACTCTGCTTCGATCGTGGCTTGTAGCGCCGTGGAATCCGAGAATCGGTCGGTGGCGGTTTGGCCGTGCGCAACGTGACCTAGGAAAAACGCCAACCCAAATACGCTTGCTTGAATTGCTAGTTGTTGCTTGCTCATCAGGTCCTGCTCCAGACTTGTCACGGCACGGCCGCACCGTCTGGATATCGAGCAATTTACGGTCGGACTTGAGCGATTTTATCGACTGCAGGATCTGAGATGGCTAGAACCCTCCTGGAGAGGGTGCGGCTGACGCGGTGCCAGGCATTGGAAATCGAGTCAAATTGCAAATGGTTCGGCTCCAACTAGACTGAAATCGTCAGGTACAAAATTCGCGGCTGACTTTCATAGGGTCGTGGGAAACCTCGCTTTTGGTGCGTCGTTGTTGATCGATAGCATAGATGTCGTTGCACCAGGTTGCTTGCAAGCAGCTGACTGGCGAAACTGGTCGGATCTACAGCGATCGCACGCTTGCTATGAATCACCGTCGCTGCGTCCCGAATACACGAAGCTATTGGTTCCGTTACGGCCCAACCTACGGGTGGCAGTGATGCGGTATCGTGGCGCAAGCGTGGGCTTTTTTCCCTATGTTGTGGAAACGCCCGGTATTGCACTACCGGCTGGGCGATGGCTGATGTCCTTTCAGACGATCGTTCGTGATCCTCGCTATCGCGTCGATCCGAAATTGTGGCTAACGGCCTGCCAAGTTCGCCAAATCTGTTTTGATCGGATGGTATGTCCCAACGATGATTTCGCCGGCTATTCGCTTTTTACGGCGAGTTCGCCGGTCGTTGATTTGCGGAATGGCTACGACGACTACGTACGCCAACTGCAAGATCGCGGCAGTCAACTTGTTACTCGATTGGAACAAAAGAAGCGGCGCGTGATGCGGGATTGTTCCACGATTGATCTTGTAGATGAATCTGAGAACGATTTAATACTGGAACGGTTAGTGTCATGGCGACGGCAACGTAATCGTGAGATTCTTGCCAAAGACTTCTTGTCGCAGCTTTGGACACGACAAGCGTTGCAAGAATTTTGCCGCCAGCGTGATGACTTGTTTTGCGGGCGTCTTTTCGTCTTGCGATTCGGCGGGCGTCCCGTAGCGGCACTCGTGTGCCTGCAGTCAGGTGGTGTTTTAGAATGTGTGATGACCGCATTCGATCCAGAACTACGTCAGTATTCGCCTGGACTGCTGTTATTCTATTTTTTGCTGCGGGACGCAATTCGATATGACGTGCATCGCGTACATCTCACTCGCGGCACAGAGCAATTCAAGGAACGATTCGAGAATGATTCAGTCCATGTTTCCGACGTGGCAATCGGCAGGCCACTCTTAATGCGACAACTGTCACGAAGCGCATTCTTCATGCAAGAAAGGGTACGTCGAACGCCCCTGGGGCATTCCGTGCGACGAGTTTGGCGTCGCATTTGTCGTGTGCGTGAATCGTTGCGAAATCCACTCGCGTGATAGCCTGGCGCTTTGCGATATTTCTAGTTTGAAATGTGCTACGCGTCACGGACATTGAGCGAGAAGTTTGACAAAGAACTCGTACCCGTCGGCGACGGAAAATTACGCCCATTGTTTAGATTACATGCACAAGAGGCCCACCCAGCATTACGCTGGGTGGGCCTTTGTTGCACGTGGATGTTTTCGTTTGCCGATGAAGAACGGCTTAGTAACGCAGGTTCAGGCCGAAATTTATCCCCTGGACCCAGAAGCTCGTATCTTCGAATTGGAACTGTGGGCGTGGCGTTCCAATCACGTTCCCGGCGAACTGCGAAGTATTGACGGTGGTATCAATGGCATCGCCCGCAAGTTGTACTCGAGACCAGTACAAGAAGGAGTATCCCACGGTCATCTGCAGTTGCTTTGTCAACTTAATACCTGCCGATACACCCGCTTCAGGCATCACAGCGAATTGATCTTGTTCGTAGTCACCGATATTGGTCGGGAGCGCCAGTAGTCCTTCGGCGTTATTTACAGCTACAGCTCCGTTGGGCGACGTAGCGGTCGAAGTACCACGGATGCCGACGCGTTGATTCATGTTTCCAAAGGCAACTTTTGCCAAGAGGCGCCAAGTAACGCATCCGTCTTCGGACTCCGACATCAAACCGACACTACCACCGTTGAAAACGTTCTCGACGTCGAAAAGATCTCTCGATACAAGCGATGTTCCGATGGGAAACCTGCCGGCAGGATCGTTGAACACGACCCCGTGCGAAACGCTCACCGAATCATCGATATTGGCGTAGTCGTATCCACCGATCAAGTCCAGACGGTTGCCATGGCCCGACAACAAGAGCGCCCGCAAGTAGACATCTCCACCGGACACTTGATTCGCAGCGGTAGCTGAAATATTGCCGGAATAAAGGCTCGGAAAGGCCACGAGCAGCGAGGCCTGTTCGTTGGATTGCGTATCAAAGAAGGGCCGGGCAAGGATCGGGTCGCCGTTGGAAACGCGGTCGAAGTTGATTGCATCTTGATCCAGTCGGTAGTAACGTCCGCCTACCCCCCAAGTTTGGTCTTGGTTAAGCCACAGACCACCGCCAAACCGGTACCCTTGATCCGATTCTTGTCCGATCTGCGAATTCCCGAACAGGATCGAAGTACCGGCCGCACCGAGCACGCCAGCGTCCTGCGGGAGCGTATTGATTGGACTTGAAGTCGCCAACGCCGGCAAATTGCGTTCCTTGTTCCACCAAAGAAGGTATTCACCATCGGCCCAGATACGCGATGGCCGGCCTGACCCGCTGCCGAAGAGCCCGCCAGCGCCAAACAGACCGCCTCCGCTGAACAGCCCCGGACGGCAGCCGCTCCGCCCCCTGAAGAGTCCGCCGCCGCAGCTGCCTCCGCACACGTCGCCACAGCTGCCACACGTCCCGCTGCACTCGCCCCCGGACGAACAACCTAAGTCGGTACAACCTAAGTCGGTACAACCTAGGTCGGTACAACCGCCGGTACAGCCGCCGGTACAGCCGCCATCACACCCCATACCTACGCATCCGGTGTCGCACCCGCCCGATTGCATATGGGAAACTGGCATTACCATCCCGGTCGCAGGGTCGATCGGATACCCACCCGAACTCGACGGTAGCCCCTGACCGTGAACGTTCGCTACCAGGAGAACGAAGGCGGTCCCCATTACTACCAATTCATATGTCCATTTCATTGTTATATCTCGCTTATTGAAACAATGCGAAAACATCCGTAAAGACAGATCGACCGGCACTTAGTGAATTTCAAGTAGAAAAGGCACTTGCTGTACAACAAGCAAATCCCACCCAAGTTAACACTGCGGTAGCAACCGTATTTACTTGACACCAATCGGGCAGCATTGCCGTGCCATCAGGGGGGCACTTTGAATCGAAGCGGACCAATAAGCCAGATTTTGTGCTAGGCAATCGGGAACCCATTTGCCGAAGTAAAGAGCAGCTCTAGAACGATTTTGCGGGTCGCAACGCAAAGGCCCCGCAAAACCAGTCCATGGCGGAGGAAAAAGTTGCAAAATGGTGGCGGTACGACTAGCCTGAACTGATGGCCTTGCGGCCAGACACCCCTATCTTCACCAGCTTTGCCAGTTACTTTTAGCCGCAAATTCTGCCATGCAACTTGAACGGTGTGAAGTGGAATTAGACCTCGGAATTGAAAAACGCCAGAATCGTTCCTTCAATTGAGTATCTTGCTGTCTTTGTTGTTTTACCTGGATCTCACACGGAATTGACCGGAAAATGAGCTACCCACCAACTTCGCGAATCATGAAACGTCGTCGCCCGACAAGTCAATTGAACACGTGTATTCGGCTCCAAACGGAAGCTCTGGAAGCACGCGAGCTGTTGGCATCTGACCTGTTCGTCATGTCGAGCATGCTGAGTGCCCTCAGCCGCGGAGGGCGGGGGGTGGCGTCTCCCACCTCCATCGTGGCATCCAACACGACGCCAAGCGTGTCGATTTCGTCCGATTCTGTAGCAGCCCCAGTTGTGTCCAACACGGTCGTGCAGACGATGGCCCAGGTTTCTGGCCAAGCGATTTCTGGTGCCGACGCCAATAATATTATGGGTGATGAAGGCCCAGGAGTTGTGGCACTGGCAGACGCCGATGACGTCGTCGAGTTTCGCCTGGCGGTCACGAACGCATCCGGCACACCGGTCACAACGGTCACCGTAGGAGACACGTTTCAGCTACGCGGATTTGTCAGGTCGATCGGTACGCAGGCCGATACGGGCGTCTTTGCCGGGTTCCTCGATGTGACGTTTAACACTTCGCTGGCAACACCCTCAGGAACAATTGGGCATGGCGCCACCTATGTCAATGGCACGAGCGGTAGCGTTGATGGCAGTATCGTCAATGAAGTGGGTGGCATCAGCTCTAGCTCCACAGGTAGCTCGACGGAATCCCTCCTATTCCAATTGCCATTTACTGCTTCTGCGGCTGGTTCGCTAACGTTTACGGGTGATCCCGCGGACAACGTGCCCGTCAGTAACACGCTGCTATTGGGAGCATCCTCCGCCGTTGCCGCCGCAAATATTGACTATGGCAGTGTCACACTCAACATTGACCCCGCGCCCGTTCAGGATCTGGTGCAATTCGCCAAAAATCTGGCAGCTGGGGGAGCGGCTCTCTACGGTGCTGTTTGGGATGCGGCGACCACGGAACAAAAAGATCTGTTCCAGGATGGAGCGACTCATCTCACCTTCACCGACGTCACGAACTTGGACCGAACAGACAAACCAATTGTCACCGAACTGAATATTACCGAGAAGCCGACGTGGATTTTCACCAATGGACAGCGGTTGACGGGGGTGCGTAGCCTGAGCGAAATCGCAACGGCCAGCGGTATCGCAATCCCCACCACCGACAGTCCCTCCTTTAAGCCGATTGGCAATAAAACTGTGCTCGGCGGCTCGCCGCTGATGGTGGCCGTCGACGGCTACGACCCCAATAACGGACCTTTGACCTACACGGTCACGTCCAGCAATCCGTCACTGGTAACTCCGACGCTGATACCGCAAACAAATAGTAATTTGCGGATCTCCACGGCGGGTTTTGGCGACATGGTCTTTCGACTATTCGATGACATGGTTCCACGCGTCACGAACCAAATTACGCAACTTGCAAACGACGACTTCTACAACGGAGTGATCTTTCATCGGATTATCAGTAACTTTGTCATCCAGGGAGGCGATCCCACGGGTACCGGCGGAGGCGGATCGCCACTGGGAGACTTCGATGATCAATTTCATGTTGACCTGCAGCACAACCAGAGTGGTGTACTGTCGATGGCAAAATCCAACGACGACACCAACGACTCTCAGTTCTTTATAACTGAAGGGGACGAACGCTCACTCGACTATAACCATTCGCTCTTTGGTTACCTGGTCGAAGGCAATGACGTTCGCAATGCAATTCGCACAACGCCCGTCGGCGCAAATGACAGGCCGGTAAACACAGTCACGATGGACGACGTGAGTGTCTTCAATGACACGGAAAATGCGGTCTTCATGCTCAAGGCTGCCGAAGGGGCCACCGGCAGCACAACTGTCACCGTCGAGGTCACCGACGCTCAAGGGAAGAAATCATCGGAAACCTTTACAGTGACAGTCCAAGCGGATACGCAAAATAGCCCGCCATTCCTCACCGATTTTTCGTCGTCTTTATTTACTGCGCCCCATGACACGCCCCTTGTGATTCCAGTGAACGGGATTGACGTCGAAGGGGACCCCATCGATTTCGATGCTATTATCAATTCGGCCCCGCCAAATTTCCCATCATTGGCTGTCGACGACACTACCAAGACAGTGACCGTTACACCGCCGTCCGGATTTGCTGGTGAAATCAAGGTATTGATCGGAGCGTTTCCAACAAACCGAGCATCGTTCGACAGTCAGGAGTTGACCGTCCTATTCACTGGAATCGATCTATGGGAAGCGTCGGATTCGGGAAGTTCGAAGTTTGACAACATTACCAACGCCACGAACCTTGAAATTCGCGTCACCGGTGTGCCTGAAAATTCCACGGTGGCACTCCTACGGGACGGAACGCCGGCCGGCACTGCTGTCGCGGGGCCCAACGGAGCCGTATTTAACTATGATGCCACCGCTAATTCGGGTAACATCGTGTTTACGGCACAAGTCACCAACAACGGCGACACAACCACTCTCGATCACCAATTGACCGTCACCATTGACCGAGTAGCACCAACGGTCACATCAACTGCTCCCACCACGGTCAAAAAGGGACAAAACATCGGATATAACGTCGAGAGTTCAATAGAAGACACCACGACTGACGTTTATACATTCACGCAAAATCCAACCACCGCCACGATAAACGCCAAGACAGGCGTCATTGCTTGGACACCTGGTTTCACTTCCACCAATACCTCCGAGAACTTCAAGGTGCGCGTAACCGATGTGGCCGGCAATTTCGTTTCCCACGACTTTACGGTTGCCGTTGCAGCGGCCGATATCGCCGCTGGATTTACGGTGCAGGTACTCGACCTGAACGGCAGTCCCATCACGTCAATCGCTAAGGGGACTGAATTCCAAGTGCGGGTACTTGCCGACGACCTACGGGACGGTGTGGCATTAAATAATCTGTTTAATGTCTTTGTGGACATGTCCTACAACTCCAACTTGGTATCAGTAGCTAGTGGCGCGCCGCTCGTTATCGGCCCCAATTTTTCCGCATCTCCCATCAGCGGAGGCACCAATACACAACCTGGCCTGATCGATGAGGCGGGTGGATCCACCCCCACGACCCTAACGCGGGGAAGTGACCCGATGTTGGTCTTCACGCAGCGGTTTATCGCTAACAATGCGGGCGTCGTAACATTTGCCACAGCACGGGCGCTTCACCCGCAAACATCAGGTTTACATGTCGTCAATTTTGTCAACCCGGCCAAGACCGCGGACGTGACCGAAATCTCTTATGGTTCGGCGCAGCTTTCGGTCGCGGACGGAATCCTCGCGAACAACGATTCGTTTAATGTAGCAGAAGGGTCCACCACATCACTCGATGTCGTGGCGAATGACCTTCCGGCTGGTCTGGGCACCATTACGCTGGTCGGAACTCCCAACAGCGGAGGATCGGTGACCATTAATAGCGGTGCGCGAAGCGTTACATACACTCCGGCTGCAAATTTCTTCGGGACCGAAACGTTCACCTATACATTGTCCTTTGGAGCTGCAACTCCGAGTGTCGCCACCGTGACCGTCAACGTGGCGAACGTCAACGACCCGCCGACCGCCGACGACGATATGTTTAATGTTGCACAAGACAAGACGAATGAAGAACTAGACGTATTGGGCAATGATCTCTTCGCGCCAGACACCGGCGAGACTCTAACGATCACCAGCGTCACGCAAGGTACGCAAGGTGGTACGGTGTCGATCTCGCCGGGCAATCTAAAGGTACGCTACACGCCACCGAACGCGACATTTACGGGTAACGAAACTTTTACCTATACGATCAATGACGGGAATGGTGGTACTGACACAGCAACGGTTACTGTCAACGTCACTTTGGTTGCCCCAGACGCTCCGGATCTATCATCCTCCACCGATACAGGAAGTTCGGCAACGGACAACATTACGAATGCAACCTCGCTCGATTTTGTCGTCAACGGCGTAACGTCGGGGGCCACAGTGGTATTACGAGCGAACGGGACAGCCATTGGCAACCCCCTTGTGGCTGCTGGAACGAGCGTAACGTTCGCGGCCGTCGACACCACGGCTCTGACTGGAGACGTCATTTTCACGGCCGTGCAAACGTTGAACGGCAGTACAAGCGGAGCTTCAAATCCGCTTACCGTCAACATTGACCGAACCTTGCCCGAACCATTCACGTCAACGCCCGATACGACTGCGTTTGTCGGCACTTCCTTTACGTATGACGCCAACGTACCGAATGAGGCAAGCGTTGTATTCAGCCTCTCCAACGCACCAGCAACGGCCACGATTAATCCCACAAGCGGCCTCGTAAGCTGGACGCCGATCGCAGCAGACATTGGCACGGTTTCGTTTAGCGTCAATGCGACAGACTTAGCCGGAAATGTCAGATCGCAAAATGTCGCTCTGACGGTCGCCGACAAGCAAGTCGCCTTCACGGTTCGGTTTGTCGACCCTAACAACAGCAACCAAGAGATCACGTCGGTGGGGACCGGGTCGATTTTTGCGGTGCAGGTTCACGTGGACGATCTCCGCAGCGGTGCAGCGCAACCTGGCTTGGCCACCGCTTTTGCTGAGTTGCTATTCAACGACACGCTACTGGACGCAGTCGGCTTGCCCACCGTGAATACGCCATTTGGGTCGCCCGTCCAAGGCAGCGTTACCACGGGAAAAGTTGGTGCAACCGGGGGCACAACCACAACGCCTCAATCAGCAGATCCGACGTTGTTGTTCACCCAAAGGTTTCGAGCGATCGCGATCGGTTCGAATGTAAAATTCGATACCGATTTCGCCGAGCAGGCCAATCGCACCGTCACCTTGCACGGTCAGCCGTCCGCAATTCCCGAACAGGGAATCACCTTTGGCAGTGGCACGCTGCAAATCGTGCAGGGCTTATCGGCAGTTGCGGATACCGCGTCTGTGGCGGAAGACGCAGCTGTGACAACAATCAATGTCCTGACGAACGACACGGTCGGTCCGACGTCTGGTAATCGCACAGTTTCTGCCGTGTCGACGCCGACACAGAATGGAACGGTCAGCATCGCTCCGGACGGCCAAAGCGTTCGCTACACGCCTCGAGCAAATTTCTTCGGCACCGAAACGTTTACGTACACGGTGACCGACCAGAGCGAAGCATCGGCAACAGGAACCGTTACGGTCACCGTAACGAGTGTGAATGACCCTCCCACCGCCGTGAACGACACGGCGCAATCGCGCCGAAATGGTGATGCAATTCAGATTGACGTTTTGTCCAACGATTCCTTCGCTCCCGACACTGGCGAAACTTTGTCAATCTCGGCCGTGTCCACAGGAAACAACGGGGGCACGATCGAACGTATCAACAACAATACGGCGATTCGTTATAAGCCCGCCGTCGATTTTACCGGCACCGAGACGTTCACCTATACGCTCGCCGACGGAAACGGCGACACTGCGCAAGGAACGGTAACTGTCAATGTCGCACCATTCCTTCCGACTGCGGTGACGGGAAAAATCTTCTTCGACACCAACGGCAACGGAACTCAAGATGTCGGCGAACGTGCAGTGTCGGGGATGGAGGTCAAGTTGACCGGTACCGAGACCAGCGGAGCCGCCGTCAATCTAACGACACGCACTGATAAGACGGGCGGCTATAATTTCGCATCGGTCAACCCGGGCAGCTATACCGTTACGCAAACCAGCTCCGGTCTTTTGACCGGGGGCGCGGTGCTTTCGACGAATCCGTCCAACGGAAATGGGGGCATTACGATCACTCCAGGTAACACCGGAGGCCAATCGGGGTCGAACAATTTTGGGGGTGGAGGGGTCGTCCCACAATTCAACATGTTGTATGCCCTCGCATCGACGCCCAGAAATCCAGTCGAATTTGCTTCTGATTCCCAAGGACGCACGCAGTGGCAAATTCTTGACGATCTCTGGAGTGCCTACCAGAGTATGGACGTCGTGCTGTCGGCCGATGCAAGTTCGGTAACGATCAACGTCACAGAGACAGACGGCGATCGCCTTACCCGTACCCTCTCCACGCGGGACACGTCGTTGGTCCAGCTGTTGGGTGTGGCAAATGGTACGAGACTAGTGCGTCTGGTGGGTGCACCGAATTCGTTCGGTTTGCAGCCAGTTCCCAATGCATCGACCCAAGTGGTCACGGCAGGCGGCGTCAGCAGCAGTGGGTCAAATACGTCGGCCGCACCTCGTGCGGCGGCCCGCAATTCCGCCCTGGACGCGATTTTTGCCAATTTGCTTTAACAGGTTGCCAGACGTGGAGCGGGGCGTCCGCGAGATCTTGTAGAACGACCCAGTAATGATATCATTATGGGCTTGATCGATTCCACCACGTTTGGTCCGCGAGGGTGACCGTGCCCGGAGCACGAAGCATCAACGTCCCCGTACGTGGTTCCTGCTCGCTCTTTATGTCTCAAAGTACTTCAGCTCCCACAGCGGAGCCGACCGCTTCTCATTTCCAGAGCCCTTGGCTTTGGGTGATGTGCCTGACTGGGGTCGACTACTTCAGCACACTTGGCTATCAGCCCTCCATCGCCTTCGAGGCGGCAGGCAAACTCTCGCCACTGGCCACCGTGTTCTTGGTGCTCGTCACCCTCTGCGGCGCCGTGCCGTGCTATCGGTACGTCGCGAGTTCGTCACCGCACGGCCAGGGGTCCATTGCTATGTTGGAACGATTGGTCAGTGGTTGGACCGGCAAGATCTTGGTGCTTGTTCTGCTCGGTTTCGCAGCCACGGACTTCGTCATCACAAAAACCTTATCAGCGGCCGACGCTGCCGAGCATCTGATCCACAACCCGCTTTGGGAACAGGCCCCCGCTTGGCTGCACGGACAAATGACTCTGGCGATGATCTTACTCGTTTTCTTAGGTGCATCATTTATGCGAGGCTTTGGAGAAGTGATCTCCATCGCCGTCGCAATTGTCGGTGTCTACCTGACGCTCAACGTGCTCTTGATCGGACTAAGCCTGTTGTACCTTGTGCAGCATGGTGAATTACTCCAACAATGGTATCAGGACGTGCAAACGGGGAACTGGGGCATTGCGGCGGAGCACATTCCGATCCAAGGGACAGACTGGTTTACCATCACTGTGCTTTGCTTTTGGTTTTTTCCTAAACTTGCCCTTGGCCTTAGCGGTTTTGAAACCGGTGTAGCCGTTATGCCGTTGGTAAAGCAATCGGGAACAACTCCAGAAGAGCAACTTCAGAGCCGTGTCTCAGGCACACGAAAGCTGTTAGTGACGGCGGCCATCATCATGTCGGTTTTGCTTCTCGGCTCGTCGATCTGCACAGTAACTTTGATCGATGCTGAGCAATTCACTCCCGGGCATGAGGGTGGCTCTGCCGCCAACCGTGCTCTGGCGTTCTTGGCCCACGGCGAAAGTCGACACAACATCAGCCCGCTTTTTGGCAATGCGTTTGGTACCCTTTATGATGCATCCACCGTCGTTATCCTTTGGTTCGCGGGTGCGAGCGCCATGGCCGGGTTGCTTAATTTGGTACCACAATATCTGCCGCGATATGGCATGGCACCCGAATGGGCTCGAGCAAGCCGTCCACTTGTACTGCTATTCACCGGCATCAATCTGTTCGTTACTTGGCTATTTAATGCCGACGTGCTCGCGCAAGGATCTGCCTATGCAACGGGTGTGATTGTGTTGATGTCCAGTGCTGGCCTGGCAACGGTCGCGGAGAAATACTTGAAACGCCGCGGAAATTGGTGGCAACGCGTGCCATGGGGATACTTACTGATCTCTGTGTTGTTTTTTTATACGATGATCGCCATCATCATCGAACGTCCGGCAGGTATGCGGATCGCCATGTGCTTTGTCAGTGCGGTCTTGATCTCCTCACTTATATCGCGCACGATGCGCAGTACCGAACTGCGATTCACGGGATTCACGTTTAAGAACGAGTCGTCGCAGTTCCTGTGGGACAGCATGCGATATCTCGAATGTCCCGTCTTAGTCCCCCATCGCCCAGGCGGCCGAGAAATTGAGGAAAAGGAACAGAGTATCCGCGCTGAACATCACCTTACGGCTGGGGAATCGATCGTTTTCCTGGAAGTTGAGCGGGGTGACGTGAGTGAATTTCTGCATCATCCGACTCTGGATGTTGAGCAGGATCATGGACGTATCGTGCTGAAAGTGACCAACTGTGCCTCGATCCCTCACGTGATCGCGACGGTAGGATTGGAATTAGCCAAAACGGGTCGCCCACCGGAAATTCACTTTGGCTGGTCCGACGAGTCACCGCTTGCCGCCAACCTAAAATTCGTTCTCTTCGGCGAAGGAAACGTACCGTGGATGGTACGTGAACTGATCCTCAAGGCGCAACCCGACCCAACGAAGCAACCGAGAGTCATTATCGGATGATCGGCAGCAGGTGACCGTTATTGAGTGACGGGATCTACCGCGGGACCGATAAATGCTTCCATTACAAATTGACGACGTATCTTTCGTACAAGAATGCGAAAGTTGGCGACGCGGATCTCTTCGCCTTTATCAACAGGTCTTCCCAGATGGGACATCACCCACTCATTGAGCGTATGTACAGATCGCTCCGACGCAACTGGCAACTCCAGTTTTGTCGCTCGCTGCAGTGTATTTAAGGCAATATTCCCTCCCACAATCCATCCATCGCCGGACGCCACCACATGGGAAGGGAGTCGGTCGTATTCGTCGTGGATCTCACCCACCAGTTCCTCTAAGATATCTTCCATCGTCACCAGACCAACCACGATGCCCTGCGAGTCGCGAATCAGCGCAATATGATTGTGGTCTTTAATCATCGCCTCCAAACATCCTGCAATGGTTAGATCAGCGCGAAACACTGGTAGCGGACGCATGATCTTTCGCAAGGAAGGGGATCTCGGTGACATGCGCAGAGCGGCTACGATGTCTTTAAAATTGACATAGCCCACGATTTGCTGAGGGTTGTCTCGTGCCGAAGTCACCGGAAAGCGCGTATGCATGTTCGCGTGTGCTGCAATCAATGCGTCGGAGAATGAATCGTCGATACATAGTGTGAAGATGTAGTTCGCCGGCAACATGATCGTAGCAATCGAAGTCGTCGACATGCGTGACGCGCCGATAATGATCGCTTCTTCGCGGTGCCCAATGAGCCGAGCGGTCCTGGCAAGAGCGGCAGAGGCCCATAATTCCTGCATCGCCGGCGGCGACTCGACAGACGAAGTACTTTGGAATCGATGGCCGATCGCCATGAGTAGGGAAACGGAATTCTCTAACATCCAGACGATGGGCCAGGCGCACAGACCAAACCACTCAATTGCAGGAGACAGTTTCAAACACACCCACTCTTTGTTTTTGAGAGCAAAGACCTTGGGAATCAATTCCCCGAAAACGATCGTGATGACGATCAGTGGGATGACAACGAGACTGATCGCAATGACCTGGGCCATCGAAGCACTTAGCCCTTGTTGCACAAGCCAAGGTTGAATACTCTCTTCGGCTCCGGCCCCCCCTGTGGCTGCAGCAACCGCGCCCACGAGCGTAATACCAAGCTGTACGACTGCGAGACTCCCTTCCATGTTGCTCCGCATCCGTAGTGCGGCGGCAGCACCTGGTCGATGTTCGCGCCCCAACGAATCCAATCTCGCCAGTCCCACGGACGCCAGTGCGATCTCATAGGCAGCAAAGACGCTGTTCATACCGATCATGCCCAGCATCACGAGAATTTCCAGTGTCCACATCGTTTACCAAATCGCCTCGTCGCCCGGCCCTGTCCACGCTCATCTGACCATTCGTACCTGTTCACTGCCCAGCGGGCCCTGAGCGGTTACCAAACTTCTAGCAAGAGAAACAGTCTAACAAAAAACGGAACGGGCCAACTGCCTCTCCTCCTCCACAAGCCGACGTTTCGTCGCCCGCCCATTGATGTCTCAAGCCGCCCAGCAGCCCATCAATTGACAGGCCGCTAGCAGCCAAAACTCTCTTGGCGTGAAGATGGTCCATCGTGTATTGTCCCGTCGCGACGACTACCCTTCCTGAGGAGACAACCCGTGCGGATGCGCGACCGTACCAACTATTTGGTGCAACGCTTGGCCATCGCTGGCATCGCGATGGCTGCCGGGACCCTCGCGCTGGCATCGGGCTGTGACCCCAAAATCACCTCATTGGTCAAACGGCTCCAGGACCGGCAATCCCGCTCAACGGGGGACACCGCTGGTCACGAGGGGGTCGTCGCGCCCAACCCAGACCAGGTACGAATCGGGACTTTTAATTTGGGAGTCTTTGGTCCGTCGAAGAGTAAGGACAGTCAAGCGATTTCGACCTTGGCACGCATCGTCCGAGCCTTTGACGTCATGGCCGTCCAGGAGATTCGTTCGGTACATGCGCCGGTGCTCGATGTCCTTCTGGAAGAAATCAATCGTTCAGCACGGTTGGCGGGATCATCGAGCCTGTACGACTACGTGATTGGACCGCCCATCGGTCGCAGCAATTCCAAGGAGCAGTACGCATTCATCTTTGATGCTAACCGCGTCGCGATCGACCCCAGCAACGTCTATACACTTCTCGATCCACAGGATCTATTGCACCGGGAACCGTTTGTAGCACGATTCGTTACACGTCCATTGAACAACCTTGCGCCATTCACGTTTACATTAGTCAATATCCATACGGACCCCCACGATGCCGACAAAGAGATCAACTTACTAGATGATATCTTGCAAGTGGTGGCTCGAGATGGCAGTGGTGAAGACGACGTGATCTTGCTAGGAGACCTTTACCTTCCACCAGGGAATTTCGATCAACTGGCACAGGTACAGGACATGCACTGGGTAGTCGACGACACACCAACGAACACGCGCCGTGACAAAGTGTACGACAATATTTGTTATTTGGGATTTACGACCGTTGAATACCAACGAGGTGGCGTTCTCGATTTCCAAAAGGCATACAGCCTTACACAACAACAGGCTCTCGAGGTCTCGGATCACTTACCAGTTTGGGCAGATTTTTCTGCTCACGAAGGGGGCGTGAACGGATCGATAGCGAGGCAGACTCTGACGAGGCAATATCGTTAATGAACCCGATCGTTAAGTCACTTCTTTTTGTGGCGATTGCGTTCTGGATCGGATGCAAGTCAGCCCCGATCACAGGTCGTAAGCAGTTGCTCATGGTACCCGAGTCGCGAGAAGTTACACTCGGCATGACATCCTTTAACGAGATTACGGCGAAGGAGCCGATCTCGCAGAACAGGCATTACACCGAACTTGTCAATCGGGTCGGACAGCGGATCGCAGCTGCCGCACAGCGCCCCGATTACCAGTGGGAATTTCGCGTCATTGCATCACCCACAATGAACGCTTTTGCCCTCCCTGGTGGCAAGGTGGCCATTTACGAGGGGATCATGCCGGTGTGCCAGACGGAGGCAGGGCTAGCGGTGGTTATGTCGCACGAAATTGCCCATGCCTTGGCACGCCATGGCGGCGAACGTATGTCGCATTCTTACGTTGTGAACGGACTCGGCACCGCACTTAGCTATGCGACTCAGAAGCAAGAAGCACTGTTGAGGCAACGAATCTCGCAGGCTTATGGAATCACGTCTCAATATGGATTCGTGCTACCTTACAGCCGGAAGCATGAATCGGAGGCCGATCACATGGGCCTGATCCTCATGTCTCAAGCCGGCTATGATCCGAACGCGGCGCCGGAATTCTGGGAACGATTTTCCAAGTCACACTCCGGCCCGCAAAAACCCGAATTCCTCTCCACGCATCCTGCGGACGACCGTCGAGCGGCCGACCTGCGGGCTCTTATGCCTATGGCCGTCGATGTCTACGCTAAATCTGCTGTGCAGTACGGAATGGGCGAATCCATCGCCGTAGCGTTGAATCATACGACCCCCATTCCATCGGCTACCACGGCGCCGGCCGCCTTTTCGGAGCTGTGGAACCATCAGGGCCACAATCACTAGGAACGTCAATCCGACACACACCGACCTGTTTTCCGATTCGTTGCGGAACGGTACTATACAGAGACACTTTCGCTGCTTCCACCTGCTCACCGCAAGGGCCTAGCCATGTCCGACTGGATCGAAGAAGGCACCCAAGCACCAAACTTCACCTTGGTCACCGACCAGGGAAATAAAGTGCAATTATCGGACTACCTCGGACGCCCAATCGTTCTCTATTTCTACCCGAAAGACGACACTCCGGGCTGCACCAAGGAGGCTTGTGCCTTTCGGGATTGCATCCAACAGTTCGCCACCCATCAGGCTGCAGTCCTGGGTGTCAGCGCCGACGACGTCGCAAGCCACGCAAAATTCCGAGATAAATACGGACTTAACTTTTCCCTTTTGGCAGACGTTGACCACGCGGTCGCGGAGAAGTACGGCGCCTGGCGCGAAAAGAACATGTACGGCAAAAAGAGCATGGGGATCCAACGCAGCACGTTTCTGATCGACTCGTTGGGAAAGGTGGCAAAAGTGTGGAAACGAGTCAAAACGGACGGGCATGACCAACAGGTAATTCAAGCGTTACAGGACCTAGCCAAGGTTTAGGTTCATTTCTTAGTCACATGGATGCATCAACATGGAAGTCATCGTACATCAAGACTACGAGTCTGTCGGTCGCGCTGCGGCTCGGATTGTGGCTCAAACACTCAACTCCAAGCCCAACGCAGTTTTGGGATTGGCAACGGGAAGCACGCCACTGGGGCTCTATCAGGAGCTGGTACGAATGCACCGTGAGGAGGGGCTCGACTTCTCTCAGGTCGTCACGTTCAATCTCGACGAATATGTCGGTTTGACCAAAAATGACCCTCGCAGCTACTACCATTTCATGCGGGAAAACCTGTTTCGCCACGTGAATATTTCTCCTCAGAATATCTATGTCCCTTCCGGAACGACCGACAACTATCATGCGTTCTGCGCATGGTATGAACGTCGCATCGTAGAATCTGGAGGAATCGACCTACAGGTACTGGGCATCGGTTCCGATGGGCACATTGCCTTCAATGAACCCAGCAGCTCGTTAGGGTCACGGACGCGTATTAAGACATTGGCAAAACAGACGATTGAGGACAATGCGCGGTTCTTTGATCGGTTGGAAGACGTTCCCATTTACGCCATTACAATGGGCGTGGGCACGATCCTTGAAGCGAGAAGAATTCTCTTGTTGGCAAATGGCACAAAAAAGGCGCCCGCTGTAGCGGCCGCCATCGAGGGCCCGATAACAAGCCGAATCACCGCCAGTGCACTGCAAATGCACGCTGATGTGACGTGCCTATTGGACGAAGCAGCAGCCAGCCAGCTGGAAATGATCGAATACTATCGTTGGGTTCAAGCCAAACATCCGGGCGCTGCGCTCAGGGTCAGCCGCCCACATTTCCAGAGGCAAATTGCACACCGGATGAACTAGACAAATCGTCCAGAACGACCCAACTTGCGCGCCCACGTCTATGTTAACCGCCCTGCGCAAGCGGCACGGCATTCGTTGCGCTAGTGGGATCGGCCCAGCTAGGATTGGAATATGGACGTTACACAGTTCTTGACGCATTGGCAACCGGATGAAATGGATCCCTATCCGCGGACCATCCAGCAATCGATGGCACTCGCCCGGTGGCTGCAGCAACGGGCGCAAGAACTTCAGACCGCCGAGGAACATCGACAGCAAGCAGAACTGGATCGTATTATTCGCGATCCACACGATCTCGCCACTCTTACGCAATTAACCGACCAAGCATTTCGGGCCAAAGCTGCGGACCGCGCTGCAGATCAACTTGTTCATATCTTAGATGTGCAGGGAATACCACGGTTTTTTAGCCCGTTGAATCAGACTCTGATGCGTGGTTTTCAATCGTTTGGAGCCTACCTACCCGACGTAACCATTCCGCTTGTTAAGGACAAAATGCGTCGTGAGACAGCGAATGTCATCTTACCAGCGGAACCCGAATTGCTTCATTCCTATCTCGAGGCGAGACGGAAAGCTAATATTCGCGTCAACATAAATTTTCTCGGCGAAGCATTGCTGGGTGAGACGGAGGCTCAACGACGCCTACAGTCCTACTTGATCGCGCTGCAGTCTCCCTACATTGAAGTCATCTCGATAAAAATTTCTACGATTTTTTCCCAAATCTCTCCCGTGGCCCGCCAACATACGATCGATGTATTGTGCGACCGATTGGAACTGATTTACCGAGCCGCCGGACGCGAGTCGTTTCGCTTATCGAATGGGCAATCTGTTCCCAAGTTTGTTTACCTAGACATGGAGGAATATCGCGACCTGCACTTGACTGCGCAGGTGATGATGCGAACGCTGGATCGTCCAGGATTGCTACGAATTCCGGCTGGAATTGCCCTGCAAGCCTATCTGCCCGACTCGTGCGAGATCCAACAGAGTTTGTATGCATGGGCAAGACAACGGGTCGAAGCGGGAGGATCACCCATTACTGTGCGCCTCGTCAAAGGGGCCAATATGGAAATGGAACGTGTCGATGCGTCGATTCATGGATGGCATCCAGCACCCTATACGACCAAGGTAGAAACCGACGCCAATTTTAAGCGCATGTTGAGTACGGCGTTGCTGCCCGCCAACCTGTCAGCAGCACGCCTAGCAATTGCCTCGCATAACCTATTCGATGTCGCCTACGCAATCGTGTTGGCCTGGGAAACACACAACATGCAGCATGTGCAATTTGAAATGTTAGAGGGGATGCCAACCCTCAAAGACGTGCTCTTAACGAGGTTGTCCCGGACATTCTTCTTTATGCTCCGGCTTGCCGTCGTGAGGAATTCTTACACGCTGTGGGGTACCTCATTCGTCGCCTCGACGAAAATTCAGGCCCTGAAAACTTCCTGCGATACGCCTTTCGTCTGCAGGTTGATAGCCCCGAATGGTTGGCTCTGCAACAGTCGTTCGTCGACTCTTGGAAATTAGTGGAATCGGTGCGGCAGATTCCACGCCGTACACAGGACCGCCGTGACGCATCGCAACGCATTGCGGAACTTCCACACGACTGGAAAGAATTCGAGAACGAGCCGGACACCGACTTTTCGCTGCCACATCACAGCCAGTGGGCAGTATCGATCCTTGAGAAATGGCTCGCACGCTGCAACGCAGGGGCCACGTCGGTGCCCATCGTGGTTGCGGGAGAAGAGCATTTTGATCGGCCACACGAGCAAATAAATACTGATCCGTCCCGGCGTGGCGGTAACTCGGTGCGCACTTGCGGATGAACGGGACGTGAATCGAGCGATAAGTTGCGCAAACGCTGACGTTGACGGATGGCGACAAGCTACGCCGCAATTTCGTCGCGAAGTGCTCGATCGAGTGGCACAACAGATTGCTGAACAACGAGGCGACCTCATTGGCGCTGCACTAGCAGAGACGGGAAAACTGGTGCCCGAATCCGATCCGGAAGTATCCGAGGCCATCGATTTTGTGCGATTCTATGCTCGCACCGCCGAACACTTTTACTCACTGACCACGCTCAAGACCTGCGGAACAGGCGTAGTAGCCGTAGTGTCACCGTGGAATTTTCCGCTGGCAATCCCCTGTGGCGGTATCGCTGCCGCGCTTGCGGCCGGAAATTGCGTAATTCTCAAGCCTGCGTCAAATGCAACTCTCGTGGCGTACAAATTGTGTGAATGCTTTTGGCAGGCTGGGATCTCACGACACACTTTGCAGTTTCTCCCCTGTGCCGGCAAGGATACGGCACAAAAACTCGTTACACACAGCGGAATCCAAGCAGTCGTCTTGACAGGCGGGACGGCTACGGCACTCTCGATGCTGAACCGTTCCCCAAGGCTCAACCTGATCGCGGAAACCGGAGGAAAAAACGCCACCATCGTCACTGCGATGTCCGATCGAGATCAGGCCATCAAGAACGTCGTGCATTCTGCCTTTAGCCATAGCGGACAAAAATGCTCCGCAACGTCGCTGCTGATTTTGGAGCAAGAGGTCTATGACGACGCGACATTCCGCGACACCTTATGTGACGCCGTAGCTAGTCGAGCCGTCGGTTCGGCCTGGGAATTAGCCACGAATATTGGGCCGTTAATTCACGCGCCGGCCGGACCACTAGAACGCGGTCTGAAAGAATTGGAACATGGTGAATCATGGGCTTTGTTACCACGAATTTCGGAACAGAACCGCCAACTTGTCTCGCCGGGAATTAAGTGGGGCGTTCGACCCGGCAGCTACACGCACATAACTGAATTCTTTGGTCCGCTACTGGCTGTGATGCCCGCCCGAAATCTGCGCGAAGCCATCACGCTATCCCATCAAACCGGATATGGCCTCACCGCCGGCCTCGAGAGCCTCGACGATCGAGAGCAACAGTTGTGGCAGGAGTTGACGCTTGCTGGAAATCTCTACGTGAACCGGCCGACGACCGGAGCCATCGTGCTGCGTCAACCGTTTGGAGGCTGGGCGAAGTCGGCCTTTGGACCGGGCCTCAAGGCGGGCGGTCCCAACTACGTTGTGTCACTTATGAACTTCCAGTCAGCGACCGGTTTTCATCAAGCCTCGCCGCTCGTGAACACAGAACTCGCAATCCTTGCTGCCGAACTCCTCCGGCCACATCGCACAGTGGCACGAATTCCGGTAACTGAACGCCGAAATGTGGTAGAGGCATTGAGCAGTTATGACCAGATGTCCAAAACGGAATTTGGCGGCCGCCATGACTTCTGCCGCATTTTAGGGCAGGACAATTTTATGGGCTATCGTTCTTTCCGCGAAGTTCGGGTCCGGCTCGACAGAGCAGACACCTTTTTTGACATCATCAGCCGCGTAGGCGCCGCGCGCAGTTTGGGGTGTCGAACGACGATCAGCACACCGCTGGAATTTGATTGCCCCGCGTTACAATTCCTGGATGAGATCACGCAACCCTGGGGCGCGCACGTAGAACTGGTAGAAGAAACCGACGAACAGTTAGCCGACGTGTTGCTCAACGGCCAAATCGATCGACTTCGTTACTCGTCGCAGGCGACTGTCCCCGAGTCCATCTTACGAGCGGCGGCACAGGCCAGTGTCTATGTTGCACGTGCTCCAGTCTTACCGGAAGGCCGCGTCGAACTATTGTGGTATTTACGCGAACAAAGCGTCTCGACAAATTACCATCGGTACGGAAATCTAGGGATCCGTTCGACGGAACTGCGCCGTGAACGGTCGTAATCGACTTGACACTCTTAGGTTCCTAGTAACGGATCACAGCCCCACGGTCAACGCAGTAGCTGATTTATTTTGCGTTAAGAGTGCGGGGCATTATTGACATTGCAAGAACGAAAGAGTCCAGGTTAATTCCGGGAAAATTGCGTCGCCGTATCTTTCCATAGCCCGGAGGGCAACGCCGTAGCTGATTTATTTTGCGTACGAAAAGATCGGGCCTGAGCCAGATTGGTAAAGTGAGAAAAGCG
>JAQCHP010000099.1 GCA_027619595.1 Planctomycetota bacterium | reverse complement strand
AGCAACCGATCCGGCCCACGCAGCGTTTGTTATGGGTGGCAATAACGGCTTGCGGACGCCGCAAAATGGAGTTGTTGGGTTTGACTTTGCCGGCTTGAACGCGTTCAACGGACTGACAACCGGTGCGGGATACGTCTTCAGCAACGTGGTGGCTGCCGACACCGAGATCTATCGCATCTCCTTCGCCGTGGTGCCAGAACCAGCTTCCGCCGGACTCAGTCTTCTTGGTGGAATTGCCTTGATGGGCCTGCGACGGTTTGGACGATTGGGCTAGTCACCTTCGAACCGTTGGACCATCCTATTAGTTGGCCGGACACGGTGAGCGGGAAACCGCTCACCGTGTCCCGACCAGTTTTCTGCTTGGCGACTTGTGGGTAGTTTCAGAAATACACAATCGGTCGAAGCCATTGACAGGCTTACAGTGTGCCAGCGACGGTAATAAATACGAATTCGACGTACGACGGCGGCTTGATCTCGCACACCGAAACCTGCACAGACCGTATGACTCTGCAACCAGCAGCTCCACTGAGACTGTGAATCAAACGAAAGATGCTATCGGCCCAACAATTCCCACGGTGTATGCGTTCAAGGGACAATTGGGACTTGATGAGCAACCTCACAGGGGGGCTAGTCGGCACTACTGGACCTCATTCGCAGCCAACTCGATAAACTAGGACACGATTAGCAAAATTCCTGGCATTGGCGAACCGGTTACGCAAGTATTGAACCCGCTTCGAACTAAGTTGGAACAACTCGCGGGTTAAAACGATATCACGAACATTTGCATGGGACGGGCTCCGCACGGCGTCGCCGACGGGCCGGGAGACCCGTCCTACGGCGGGTGCCGCCGCGCCGCTCGGAAGAGCATTTCCTTGATGTCGCCTGGACAGGCATCGGCATCCACCCAAATCCGCATTCTTTAGCGTCCCTCGCCAGATCGCCGCGTTAGCACTCTCCTGATCAACTGCTTTTCCGCCTGAAGAGTCTGGGCTGCGGAGCGAATCGTACATCGGCATCCAACGGAAACATTGGCCGCGGGCACACGTGGTAGGGGAGCGAACGGAGATTCGCGCTGGTAGCGCCTGGAGCGTCAACCTGTCTGGCACACCAGTCTTCAAACATGTGCGACTGGCAGTGGGGCGACTTCACGACCACCGCATCAAATTGACGTGGGTCCTGTCCATGTGCGTGGAAAAGCGACCGGTCGAAAAGATGGACCGGTCGGCTGATTGCAATGAGTGTGATGCCACCCACTTGGAGAACGGCGGTACGGTCGGCAAACCATTCTTGCCGGAACGATTCGCTGCGAAAGCGACCGTCGGACAGCATCGAGACATATGCCGTAATCTCAAGCGGTAGGCACCGTTTGTCAAAGGCGCCTCCGACTTGCGTGGTAATCGTTTTCCCTACGCCAGCAGCAAATGCAGCGTTCACGGCGCCGGGGTCCACGATCGGGATTAGTGCCCTCTTGGAGTAGCCCGTTGCGGTGAGCTGCCGCAGGATAGCGTTACTATCACCGGGCGCACCGGAACTTGTTGCGTCCGCCGCGTCCACCAGAATGACCGTCCCGGAGGTTTGCATCGCGATGCGGACACTCTCTTCGATGCTCGTCAAACTTGCCTGCATTTTTGCCCGGTCCTGCCAGAAATGGATTGCTAATTCCACAGCTTTGTGACTCGCAAGTTCTTCATCGCCATCGGTCACGACGAGCGCCGAGGTTCCAAGTTCGGGCACGTCGGTAAACGGATTGCCAATAAACAGTCCGGCCGAAAGCCCATTCGGACCTTGTTCGACGTCGCGGGCTTGTTGCACGATTTCTCCAAACACTCCGGTTTGTGTCTTGAGTTCGTCCCCGCGTACCAAAGCAGGTATCACAACCCTTGCCGTCACAGGGCTGACTTCGCGATTCATAATCCTTAGCAATAACCGAGCAGCACGTTCCCCTGTCTCAAAAAAATCAACGTGCGGGTATGTGTGGTAGACAACACTCGCGTCCACATGTTCCAACATTCGGTCAGTCAGGATACCGTGCAGGTCGTACGATGCCACGATCGGAATTTCTTCCCCCAAGATGCGTCGCGCCTGGGCCAACAGAAAGCCTTCCGGATCGAGTTCATTTTCTGCCGCCAAGGCGCCGTGCAAACAGAAATAGAGCCCGTCAACGGGCCCCGCTACCGACAAGGCTGCGGCAAAATCATGGGCCAGTCGAGTCCAATCGCGGGCGACCAGCGGCCCACCCGACGAAATGCCGCGGGCACTGAGGGTGGGAACGACGTGAATGTCTGCGTGCTGAGCAAAAACGCGACACGCTCCACTGATTTCCGTACCAATATTGTGATGGTACTGCAACATTTCTTGGTTTGAATGCACAAAGAAATCCGATAGGGTTGTCGCAACCGGATTAAAAGAACAGACCTCGTGCAAGCATTCGGCAATGAGAATCGTGCGCACCAGAAATACTCCGAGCTAACGGCTGCTGTCGCGTAAACCGACCGGCTCAACGGCCGATTTATTGGCATTGATCAAGAGCCACATGACCGCACCGCACAGCAGCACTCCGCCGTAAACGTAGAACGCCGGATCCCATTGCGCTCGGCCGACCTGACCCTCGCTCTTGAGCCAGTCCACTGTCCGACCGAGGAGGATCTGTGAGGCCACGCCGGCAGGTACTCCCATCGAATTTACTAGTCCGAAAATCGCGCCAACATGTTTGCCACCGACATCGGAAACGACGCCCCACCAAGCGGCGAGCTGCACATAAATCGCGAAGCAGGCCCAACTGCAGAAGGCGCTTGCAATCCAGGGAGAATTGCAATTAACGCTGGCAGCCATGGCAAGTCCGGCGCTCCCCATCGCACACGCCCCCAGCAGACTCCGTGTCCATCGTCGGTCGCCTGTCCTTCTCACAAGCACATCGCAAAACCAACCGCCGATCATGCTTCCGAGTGCCCCCCCGGTCAGGACCATACTGGACATCCACGCCGACGCGTCTTGCGTTACACCACGTCCGTTTTGAAGATACGAAGGATACCACGAGAAAAACAGGTATGTGGTGGCTGCAGCACACGCAACAACGAATCCGAGTAACCAGATATTGGCACTCGTCAAGACACGACTCCACGGCACATGGGCATGGTGTTCGACTGTTTGGCCAGTGGCTCGTCCTTTGCGAATCAACTGCCGCTCTTGATCATTAACCGATGGATGGGTCTCCGGGTCATCGCGAAACAAAACATAAAAAACGACCGCCCACACGACTCCCGGCAGTCCCAATACAACAAACGTGTTACGCCAACCAAGGTGATGAATTAGGAACTGGGCGACCGGCGGCGCGGCAGCGCCGCCTACGAGCGTCGAACCGACAACGAATCCCTGAGCTCGTCCCAACGCTGCCGGCGGAAACCAACGCGCTACGACTCTCGCTGCATTCGGTAGTGCTCCTGCTTCTCCCGCACCGAAGAGAAATCGCACGGTCATCATCGGCCAAAATCCCCAGCAGAATCCCGTGAGCACCGTAAACGCTGACCACCACAAGACGACCCGCGTCAGCACGCCGCGCGAACCAAACCGATCGCCCCAATGCCCAGTCGGAATTTCGAAGAGCCCATAGGCAACCAAAAAGGCCGACAAGATATAGCCGATCTGCGTTTTCGTTAGGTGCAGGTCGTTCTCAATATGAGTGACCGCTTGCCCAATACAGACGCGGTCAAGATAGAGCACAAACGACAGTGAACAGAGCATCGCCAGCACGACGTAACGAAATCGTGTCGGTGCTTCGGAAACCCCTTCTCCCAGGCCCGGCACATCAGCACCATGCAGATCCGTATTCACGGTATATTTTCCTTGCCGGACACGCTAGCCGACCTTAAAGCGTCGTAGAGCCGTCTGATCGATCTCTATTCCTAGGCCCGGTTTCTTGGGGAGTGGCAAGACTCCGTTGACCAATTGCAGCTCTTCGATCACCAAGTCTTGTCGAAGTAGGGAATCACACAAAGGCGGAGGCAAGTATTCTACAAACGGACAGTGTGGCGTGACCGCCGCCATGTGGACCGACGCAGCGATACCAATTCCCGTCTTCCAACAATGAGGAACGATCCGTCGCTTGCGATCGGCTGCCATCGCACAAACTCGCATCGCTTCTGTCAGTCCACCGACGCGACCCACGTCGGGCTGCGCCACATCGACCAAGCCGACGTCCATCAGGTCCGCAAACTCGAATCGCGTGTTCTGCCATTCTCCGGCAGCGATCGGCATCGGGGCCTCGTGATGCAATTTTGCATAGCCCGCCAGATTGTCCATCTGCAGCGGTGTTTCGACGAAGTAGACGTTGAGATCGGCCCAATCGCGAAGAGTTCGCAAGGCCACATCGGCATCGGTCCAAGTGTATTGGACATCAACCATCATGATAAAATCTGGCCCCACCGCCCGGCGACAGGCAGCGACCACCTCGGTCATTCGCTCATCGGGCTCATTGAGTCCGCTGTGGTTGTAGGGACCACTGAGCGTCACTTCCATTTTGCCTGCTTGGAAGCCGAGATCGCGCGCGCGGACGGCCCATTCCACCAACGAGTCTCGATACTCTTCAAAGCTAGTGCCGCTCGGCTGCAACGACGCGTAGGGCACAATGTGTTCCTTGGCTTTTGGTCCCAACAACTGCCAACAGGGTTTGCCCGCCGCCTTTCCGCGAATATCCCACAGGGCCATATCGAGGGCGCCCATGGCACAAATCACCGCCCCGCGTCGGCCATTCATGGCACTCCCGGTATAAAGTTTCTCCCACAGTCGATCGGTATCGCGCGGGTCTTCTCCGAGCAACATCTCCTTGAGCCCAAGTCCCATCGTATGAGTACCGGCCGCCTCAATGCAGGCCTTGGCAATCCACGGATTGACGTCGGTTTCGCCAATGCCGGTAATCCCCTCGTCGGTATGCACAAAGACCACGATATCGTCTTGAGCCGACGAGGTCGCGTCCTTCCGCACGTCAGGTACAAGCAAAACATGGCATTCTATGTCAGTGATTCGCATCCCGGACCTCTTCCCTCCAAAAGCCAAAAAGGGCCCTATCGCATCACGACGTAGGACCGATCTGGGAGAAAAATAACGATAATCAATGGGCCCAGTGTAGTTTGGGCGGTGGTCGATCGTTAGGCCGGGTCTCCCCTCGTGCCATCCACGGTTTGTCCAAGGGTCGTTTGCCGAGTATCCTAGTAAGGGTGTGTGCGTAAGGCCGAACAGTGGTCAGACGTGTTTCCTCTCCACCGATGACAGTTCAGGATTGCAATCGATGCGTTACTGGCAGTTGATGCTCATGTCGCTTGCTGGAGGACTTATTGCGTCGGCGGTGGTAGGCGCCGATCCGGTGGATTATCTGACCCAGGTAAAGCCAATCTTGGCCACCAAGTGCTACGCGTGCCACGGCGCTCTGAAACAGGAGGCAGAATTCCGCCTTGATACGCGGGCGTTCCTATTGTCTACCGGCAGTCACGTCTTCGTGCCAGGCGACTCACACAACAGTCCGATCCTGCTCCGAGTCTCTGCCACTGGAGACGAGCGAATGCCGCCGGAGGGGGAGGGAGCACCCCTGACTGCCGCCGAAATCGAGACTTTGCGTCAATGGATTGACCAAGGTGCGCAGGCTCCCGATGAACCCCCTCCTGCCGACCCCCGCGAACATTGGTCCTTCAAGAATCCTCGACGCCCCATAATCCCCGCCGAGTTCCATCATCCAGAATCGGCCAATCCGATTGATGCCTTCATCGCCGAAGGTTATCAGAAACAAAATCTCAGGCCAGTTGAATTGGCCGAAAAGCGAGAATTGCTTCGCCGACTCTACATTGACTTGATTGGCCTGCCCCCCACGCGGCAACAACTGTCGGACTTTCTGGCCGACGAGTCGGTCAACGCATACGAAAAAATCGTCGAGCAGTTACTATCGTCTCCAGCGTACGCAGAGCGATGGGGTAGACACTGGATGGATGTCTGGCGTTACACCGATTGGTACGGCTTGGAAGAACAGGTTCGCTATAGCCAAAAGCATATCTGGCGTTGGAGGGACTGGATTTTGCAGTCTTTGAATGAGGACAAACCCTACAGCCAGATGGTTGTGGAGATGCTGGCTGGTGATGAGATCGCTCCCACCGACCCCAATGTCGTACGAGCCACCGGATTTCTGGCACGCAATTATTTCATCTTCAATCGCACGACGTGGCTCGACACGACCGTGGAACACACTTCTAAGGCGTTTCTTGGTCTCACGTTAAACTGCGCGAAATGCCACGACCATAAATATGACCCGCTGTCTCAAGTCGATTATTACCGTATGCGAGCTGTGTTTGAGCCTCATCAGGTGCGGCTCGACCCGGTCCCGGGGGAAACCGACCTGGATGTGAATGGCCTGCCGCGCGCGTTCGACAATGATCTGGATACGCCCACTTACATCTTTCTCCGAGGTGACGAAAAGAACCCAGACACAACCCGCCCAATAGGGCCCGGTACGCCTGCAGTGCTGAGTCGCCAAGACTTCCTCCCCGCTCCGATCAACTTGCCCGCCGAGGCCTATTCTCCTGAACTGCAGGAATTTGCGCTGAAGGATCATTTGGCAAAGGCAGGTCGCAATATCGAATCTTTGCGTCAGACACTTGACGCGGCGCAGAAGCAACTAGCGCAGCTACAGAACGCGGCCCTCGACTTAGCGGCCAACCCATCCATCGAAGGTGCGAACGCGGAGTCGCCGGTAGGCGCAGCTGCGGCTGGTAATTCCGCATCGACAACCCCCGGCGAACAGCCAACGACCAAGACTCCCACGGTCTCCGAAGCGGGCGCAGCGGTGGCCGTCGCGGAAAAGCAACTCGCAGCCGCGCAACTCCACCCGAAAGTCCTGCAGGCTTCGTACTTGGCGGATGTAACCAAAGCGCACGCGCCGGCGTCCGAAAAACTGACAGAATTGGTCCGCTCAGCGGCAAGTTTGGCCCGTGAATACGAACTCGCCCAGGCCGAAGCGGCGCTGGCTCAAGCAGAACAACAACAGCCAGCTCCTTCCGACGAAGCGGCGATAAAGAAGGCAATGGAAGCCGTCACTGCTGCGAAAACCAAACGCGACGAAGCACAAACCGCGGTCGGGATGCCGGGCGAGACATACCCATCACTCTACGTGACACGCCGCGCCGCGAACGGCATGATCGATGAAGAAACTCCTCGACATGGCCCCTACTCTAAGATAAGTTCCGGGCGAAGAACCGCATTGGCACAATGGATCGCCAGTCGTGAAAATCCTCTGACGGCACGTGTGGCCGTCAATCACATCTGGCTGCGACATTTTGGGCAGCCGCTGGTGGAATCGGTCGACGACTTTGGTCTGCGAGCACCTCGCCCGCCGCATCAAGCGTTACTGGATTGGCTGTCCGTGGAATTCATGAACAACCATTGGAGCATGAAACATCTACATCGGCTCATCGTGTGCTCCCGAACGTACCGCTTACGCTCGTCGCTATTAGGAGCTGACCCGGCAACCCGCCGTGCCGATCCAGAAAACCATTACTATTGGCACCATCGCTCAACTCGCATGGAATCCCAGGTCGTACGTGACAGTATGCTTCAGCTTGCTGGAATCATCAATTTAGCGCACGGCGGACCGAATCTCCCCACATCGCAAGAGAGCGAGCAATTCCGCCGGACCCTTTATTTCACCCATGCCAGCGATGACCGTGGAAAATTCACGGTTATGTTTGACGACGCAGATATCTTGGCATGCTATCGACGTCGCGAAAGCATTATTCCTCAACAAGCACTTGCGCTGGCAAATAGTAAATTGGCCATGACGATGTCGCAGAAAATTGCCAGTGAACTCCAAGTGGCCTTGGGCGATGTCGATGACGATACGTTTATCAATACAGCATTTGAGACCATACTCCTATTGGAACCCACCTCCGACGAACGAATTGCCTGCCGCACGATGTTGCAACAGACAAAAGCCCTGCTCGGCAATGAAGCGGAGAACCTCACAAAGGATCGAGCCCGTCAGAATTTGGTCCATGCATTGCTAAATCACAACGATTTCATCACGATACGATAAGGGACGCTGTATGTCGCCAAATAATACCGACCAAGCGAATTCCATGACGCTACCTCGTCGAACATTTCTCACCAGCATGAGTGGTGGATTGGCAGGGATCGCGTTATCGTCGTTACTCCACAGCGATGAGGCTCGGGCCAACTCGTCCGGATGGCGACCTCCTACCGGGCAGCCACACTTTGCTCCCAAAGCGAAGAACGTCATCTGGCTGTTCATGCGAGGTGGATTGAGCCATATGGAGAGCTTTGATCCCAAGCCAGCACTCAATCAATACGCCGGAAAGAGCATCTCCGAAACACCCTGGAAGCACGTCCAAGATCGCGACAAGCTGAAGCGATTGCGCGTGGTTGCCGTTCAGCAGGACACACAGAGGAATCAACTGTATCCATTACAGGTTGGCTACCGCAAATACGGACAAAGTGGCATCGAAGTCAGTGACTTTTTTCCCAATATCGGCAATTGCGTCGACGATTTGGCCATCGTCCGCTCGATGTGGACCACGGACGATAATCATGGGGCCCAGATTCAGTTTCAGTCGGGTCGTCACATGCTGGATGGTTTTTTCCCTACCATTGGTGCCTGGGTCAGCTATGGACTCGGATCACTCAATGACAACCTTCCCCGTTTCATCACCATGGGTCCACGATTCTTTGACCACGGAGAAGCACATTATCTTGGTCCAGCCCATGACCCGGTCGCCTTGACGATTGACCCACAGAATCCACTCCCGTTTGCGAAGCCAGAACTACAATTGTCACATGGTGAACAGCAACTGGAATTTTCGCTCGTGAATCAGCTCAATCAATTGAAGGCGAAGCAGTATCCAGACGACCCGGCCCTGTTGGCACGCATGAAATCGTACGAATTGGCGTTTCGCATGCAACGAGCATTGCCCAGCGCCGTCGATTTTTCCGAAGAATCGGTCAAGACCAAGGAAATGTATGGAATCGGAAACCCTGTTACCGAACCATTTGGCATGCAATTGCTTGCCGCGCGGCGGTTCGTAGAACGTGGTGTCCGGTTTGTCCAGATCATGCACGGCGACGGAGCGGCGGGGGCTTGGGACGCACATGGCGGACTGAAATCGAATCATACTCAGAATTCGGCACAGGTGGATCTGCCGACTGCTGGATTGCTCTGTGACCTAAAGCAACGTGGGCTGTTAAAGGATACCGTCGTGATCTTCGCGACCGAGTTCGGTCGAACGCCTGGCACGCAAGGCGGGACTGGACGGGACCACCATCCATTTGGCTTTTCCGTTTGGATGGCCGGGGCAGGAATCCAAAGCGGGATGGTTCATGGTGCGACGGATGAGCTTGGATTTCACGCAGAGGAACACCCGCATTACGTCACCGACATCCACGCGACGCTCATGCATCTACTAGGACTTGACGCCAGACAACTAGAAGTTCCTGGTCACAAGCGACTGGAAATCGACTTCGGCCAGCCGATTACACAGATCCTAGCGTAGGATACTGTTTGAAAACGCCGGTTCTGCCGAGATCGCCATACCGTCCTTACTAGCACGACGCGCGAGCTAGTGACTGCGACCAATTCTCGCGTGATTTCGTCAACTGGCAAGCATAGACTGTCTCAGCGTTCACGAGCGTCATTAAGGGTACTGCACCAACACGCCGGTTCTAGACGGATCGGCACGCCGTCCGTACTGGCACGACGCGTCGTGCTAGTACGGACGTGATCCGCATCTTGATGGGGACCTGTGATTGACGAATCAACGATGCTTGTGGGCGATTTGGAGATGGCACGCGGCTGGTGACGCACGTACGCGGACGGCGAATGTTGCCGCTCCCGTGGACGTGGTTGCGCGGGGATCTGACGCAGTCACTAGCTCGCGCGTCGTGCTAGTACGGACGTGATCCGCGTTTTGATGGGGACTATGGATCGACGAATCGACGCTACTCGAACAAGTCGCGAGGCATGCGGAAGAAGCAGGCAGCGGTAGCATCCGCCGAGGTTCCGACCCACCCCATGAAGAGGCCGCATCGCAGCGCAACAGCCAAGCCTGGGCGATATTGATCAGTTTGAAAAAGGGGTCGGGTACACTTGAAACTCGGCCCGGAAATCAAATTTCCTATCAGTTAACGACGAACGTGCCGCTTGGCTGCACGCACTTCGCCGAGTGACATGTCGGGCTCCAACCTTGAGTCGCTTAGTTTGGGAGTCCCGATACGTTGTGACAAGTAAATGCCCGAATGGCCACTGAATAGATAGGCGAGCAGACACGATACTGCGTAATACAAGACAAACTCACCGCCAAAAAGTTCCACACCCATGACCGTACACGCGATAGGCGTGTTGGTTGCCCCGGCAAATACCGAAAGGAATCCTAACGCTGCCAATACATCCACCGGAGCACCTGTCAAACCGGCTAACACGTTTCCGAGCGACGCACCGATAAAGAACAACGGCGTAACTTCCCCTCCCTTGAAACCACTAGCAAGCGTCACGACGGTAAAGACCAGTTTCCACCACCAACTCCAAGCGTGAACTCCACCCTCGCGAAAGGAACTAACAATCGTAACCGCGTTCGGATCGGCAGACGCCACTCCAAGGCCAAGGTAATCCCGCGTTCCAAGAAGTACTACCAATATGACAACCAGGACGCCCCCGACCATCGGGCGCAGAGTTGCTGACGGGATAACACGATGCATTCGCCAATGTGCATGGTGCATCAATTCGGCAAATAGCCGGCTCACAAGCCCGAACACGATACCACTCAATACGACGCACATGAGCAGCCGAAAATTAAACGGGGCCAGATGAGATGGTGAATCCGCCGGAATCAGACTGGCCACGTGATAATGCGTGTGATGCACACCCCAAGCCGCACAAGCTCCGTCACTAACGGCGGACGCGATCAGACATGGCAAAATCGCCGCATAGTTGAGTCGCCCAACGACGAGTACCTCAAGCGAAAAAATCATGCCCGCCACGGGCGTGCCAAAGACCCCACCAAACCCAGCTGCGATGCCGGCCATCAGCAAGGTCTGCACATCCGAACGGTCCACACCTGGAATATAACGGGCCATGCCGCTCGCCAAACTCCCTCCCATTTGAACGGCAGTTCCTTCCCGACCAGCTGAACCACCAAACAAATGCGTAACGACCGTTCCGACCAAAATCATCGGAGCCATCCGCAGGGGGACCCCTCCGTTTCGATTGGGCTCATTGATCTCTTCGAAGATGAGACTGTGGCCGGAATCAACGGATGCTCCCCACGAACTGTAGCACCAGCCAATCAACAGGCCGGCGAACGGCAATAACCATAAAAGCCACGGATGGTCGACCCGCCACGCGGTCGCTAGATCTAGCGACGCAAGAAACAACGCGCATGCCGAGCCGACGATAATGCCCAGTGGAGTCGCCAAAGCAACCCATTTTAGCAAATAGCCACTCAGCGCCATTGGCTCCCGAATTTCGAAGTGTGATTGCATCACTTGGGAAATACCATTGAACTCTACGGATCCGCAATCGGGCGAGTACCGCCCCCAACAAGAACGTTAGCGTGGCGCACGCAATTCCGCAGACAGCCGACTAGCTGCATTTCCGAGCAACATCGTGTCGATACCCGCCGTGATGAGCGTATAGCCGCGGTCGATAAAGGGCCTCACAGCGGCGGCATTGACACCAAAGTAGCCCAACGGCATCCCCGCTAAGCGACAGGCATTTGTCGTCGCGTCCATGGCCGCGACAACTCGCGGGTCATCGAGTTGGCCAAGGCAGCCGAGACTAGCCGACAAGTCGTAGGGTCCGACCAGGATCGCGTCGATTCCCGGCACTTTCAAAATGGACTCCATAGCTTCAACGCCTTCAATATGCTCAATCTGCACCACGACGACGGTCCGTTCCTTGGCCGACAGGATATATTCATTAAACTGTTTACCGTAGCGATGGGCCCGAGCGATTCCGACGCCACGTTCACCGTCCGGCGCATAGCGAGCAAAACGCACGACATTCGCTGCTTGCTCTGCAGTGCGAACCTGCGGAACAATAATCCCTTCCGCGCCCAGGTCCAAGACTTTCTTAATCGGCACTTCGGCCGCTTCTGGCACGCGAACAAGGCAGGTCACTCGATCACCAATGGCCTGCAGTACCGCCTCGATATGACTCACCTCGAAAGGACCATGTTCGCCGTCAACAAAAATCCAGTCAAATCCTGCGTCCGCCAAAATTTCAGCGGCGGCGGCACTGGGAAGGGTGAGCATCGTGCCCAGCAATAGTTGATGATTCTTTAATCGAGATCGAAATGAATCTGATGGTGACATATTCTACGACTCCGTGTAAAGGCCACCACACTATGATCGCGACTCACTACGGGGTCAATCCGTCGCCGGGTGCTGCTTTGAGAATGCAATCGCGATCACCGGCGACGCACTTGCAGACGCCACCCAGGCGATCGGTCACCGAACCAACCAACGATCCAAGGTCAGCATAATAATGCTGGTAGATCCGCACAGAAAACAGCCCCACGCCATGTCCGCCAGCGCCAAACGGAGCGTCCATTTTTCGAGAACGGCAAGGTTCGTCAAGTCGTAAACGCCGTACATCACGAGGCCAAATAGGGCTCCATAACCAAACGCGTGCCACGCGTTGGAATGCGTGCCAAGAAGTGGTCGCACAAATGACATCAGACCGATTGGGATGAGCAAATAGACCAATATTGCCGCACCCCAGCGAGGGGCTAGTGACGTACCGTTGCGGCGAGCCAAGTCGCCTAGTTCTTGGGCGTAAAAGCCCTTCATAATCACGCCAAGCCAAACCAAATCAATCGCCAAAACGATGGGGATCAAGGCGGCCAGCAATTTTAGGTAAGACATGAATTCTTCCTTGGTGAAGGTTGCTACTGAACGAAATGGGTTGCCCGGAGTATACTGTCTCGACCCGAGTCAGAACGACCGGTAACGATTCTTCAACCGTGAACCGCAAATCCGGCCAAACGCACAACTTACGAGCTGAACTATCCCAAAAATCCGCCACATGAACACTTCCACGTCTGCAGCTTTCGATTTCGAAGTGTATTACGACGGAGCTTGTCCTCTTTGCGCCAGAGAAATCGCTTGGCTTCGATCGAGGGACCGGAATCATCGAATTCGTTTCACAGACATCGCCTCCGAAATGTTCGATCCAACGGTCGTCGGAAAGAGTTACCAGGAACTGATGGAAAGAATTCACGGCCGGTTACCCGATGGAACATGGGTGGAAGGAGTCGAAGTCTTTCGGCGTTTGTATTCGGTCGTGGGGTTCGCTCGAATTGTCGCATTGACTCGACTCCCCATCGTAAGTCACGCCCTCAACTTGGGATATTTTGTCTTTGCGAAAAATCGGCTGCGACTCACTCGCCGCTGTGCAGCGGATGCCTGCAGATTGGACAAGCGTGCCGATCGGCGACCGACCTAGTCCTTATGTCAGCTGTCGATTGCCAACCGCAGCGAGTTGAAGTATCGGCTGTCAGAGGGTAGGCTGTAGCGACGGCGGATCTCAGACCGACCCTCCACATTTTGCAGGCGTGAACACACCGCTTTCGGCAAGGAGCATTGCATGCGCAGTATTGTTGCAGCTGCCATTGGGCTGGTTCTACTCCTGGTCACGCCACATGGTGCCAACGCACTTCCCCCCGAGACCAACGTCATTGCTTCGAACGCCTCTGGCAACCACGGTGCTGTGGCCGCTGGTAACGCCGAATCGGTTGCCGCCGGTTTGGAAATCCTGCGAAATGGTGGGAATGCTGCCGACGCAGCTGTCGCTACGATCTTGGCCCTGACCGTCACGGATTCCACGAACTTCTGTTTCGGCGGTGAAGTGGCGATCTTGTACTACGATGCCAGTCGCAAAGTCGTGGAATCGGTATGCGGCCTAGGAGTCGCTCCCCAATTGGCAACTCGCGACTACTTTGTTGCGCAGGCGGCAGGTCAATTGACCGCCGAATCCCGTCAAGTACAAAAGCCGGGGGGCATCCCACCCCAGGGTATTTTATCTGCAGCTCCGCCTGCGGTATTGGACGCATGCGTCACTCTGCTGGGCCGTTACGGAACTCGAAAATTTGAAGACGTCGTAGCACCGACATTGAGGATTCTGGACCAACACAAAGTCGACTGGCATCCGCGCCTGGCACGAACCTTACGACGTTTGGTAGACGCCGAACGAAGCGATACCAAGGATCGAATCCGCGGTCTTCGACTCGTCGCCGACTACTTCTATCGCGGCCCCATTGCACGCGAAATCACGGCATGGTCCATAGCCAACAACGGACTGATCCGTTATTCCGATTTGGCGACCCATGTGACGCGCATCGAAGAACCTGCGTCGGTGGACTACCGCGGTTACACTGTTTTTAAGTGCGGTCCCTGGACGCAGGGCCCCTATCTACTGCAAACCCTTCGCCTCTTGGAACATTTTGATTTGAAACAGATGGGGCACAATCGCCCGCAAACGATTCACACAACGATTGAGGCGATGAAGTTGGCGTTCGCCGACCGAGACGTCTACTACGGCGATCCCCTATTCGTCGACGTTCCGCTCACCGAACTCCTCTCAACGAACTATGCAAAGGTCCGTTTCCCGCTCATCGATCCAGATACGACATCACTCACGCAACGACCCGGCGATCCACGGAACGAGCGCCCGCTGTTGTCCGACCCAGAATCTCGCCGAGGGCTTGGTGGCACCAGTCGAGACACAACCACTTGCGTAGTGGCAGACCAATGGGGAAACGTCATAGCAACGACCCCTAGTGGCTGGAACGGGGTCGAGGCGGGCGAAACCGGCGTATGGCTGGGGACGCGACTACAGAGCTTCAATCTTTGGGAAGGGCACCCCAATTGTATCGAACCGGGGAAACGTCCGCGTATTACGCTCACACCGACACTGGTACTCAAAGATCACAAACCAACCTTAGCGGTGAGCGTCGCCGGGGGGGACGCCCAAGATCAAGCATCGATCCAACTTGTGATCAATCATATCGATTTTGCGATGAACCCATCGACATCGATGGATTCGTTTCGCTTTGGCACCGATCATTTCATAGGATCATTTCGCCAAACTCCCCCGGAGTTAGGAAGTCTGTTACTATCGCCGGATACCGACGCAAGTGTCGCTGCGGATTTGAGCCGTCGCGGACACCTGGTCCAGGAAACCGGACATATTGGATCGTCGGTCGTGATCGCCATTGATCCGACAAGCGGGAAAATCGAGGGTGCCGGGGAAAGGCAAAGCGATAAACGGGTTGGCGCGTATTAGGTCAAGGCGAGGGTTTTCCGACCGATACTTTGAAGTCTCGCCTCATGTGCACTTCTTGGATCCCGCAGCGTGCCGCTATTCGGAAGCCCTGCCGAGAATTTCATGCAAGCGCCGGGCGACTAATTCCTCTTCGCCACTCTGCAACGCCAGAACAGATATCACGATCCCCTTACTTCCGGTTCCGCCCACGCGTCCAATCTGAATTGGCGGATCGCTCATCCTAAGCTCACCCGTTGCTTGTTCACGAGTAAGCTTCACTTGAGCTTCATCCCAACTCACGATCAAATGGGGTTGATGATTGGCAATCAGCGGAACAACTCGCTCACACACCACACTAGGAAGATTCTGTATTGCTTGTTCGATCACGGTGATACGGCGTTCCATTTCCTGCCATTCTTTCCGATGGTCCATGTGGACAAATCGCTCGACGGCCGCCAATAAGGCCATCATGTCTTCTTTGCCAACCTTGAGCATTCGTCCAATGGTCGGCGCAAACGGACTCGCATTTCGCTTGGCCGCATCAATCAAGTTCTTTTTGCCGAGTAGCAGTCCGGTATCGTTGGGACCACGCATCGCCTTGCCGCCACTGATGGCGACGAGATCAAACCCCAGTTGCTGGTACTCCAGGAATCGTTCCACGGGTGGTACGTCCGCCGACGCATCCAACAGTGTCGGAATCATTCGACGACGGGCAACTCGCACCCACTCGTCTCGCTCGATTTTACCATCGTCATTATTTATGTTCATGAAGAACATGAGCGCCGTTCGCGCATTCACAGCGTGCTCCAGTTCTTCGACTGTCTCGACTTCAATCAACGTGGTACCGACGCCGCGCAATTGGATATCGAAACCGGAATGATGTGCCTTTTGCAGAATAACCTCGTTTGGAGCCCCAGTGGTATCGGGCAGACGTTCGACCAACGCAGGATCGGCCAGGGTAACGGCTGCCGCCACGCCCAAATAGAGCGCACCTGCTGCGCCGGTCGTTACCAAGGCCGATTCGTAACCGGTCAGCTCAGCAATCCTCGCACCCACTCGATCATGAAGTTCCACGATGTTGACAAATGACTTAGATGCCTCGACCCACGCACGAACAACCTCGGGTGGCATGACAGAACCGCCCAGAGTCGTCACATTGCCAGTTGCATTGACGATGCGCTGGATACCGAGGCTCGCATAGTCAACGGTGGCATAGGTTGGATCCGAATTCGTGGCAGTGCAAGGATTGTCAGTGCCGAATGCAAGTGCACCAACCACGGTTGCGCCAGCTCCGGATCTGAGCAAACCACGCCTCGTGAATCGATCATCGTGTGGTTCGCCCATCGGAAGTTCCCCTCAAGTTTTATGCTTCGATCGCCGCCAAACTGGCCTTCGACCCCGCAGCAACTTCGTCGTGTAAACTCTTCCCGTGCGCGTCAATGGTCACAATCGCCGGCATATCCTTCACCTGAAGTTCCCACACGGCTTCAGGACTGCCGAATTGCTCCAACGAGACACCTAAGACTCGTTCCACGCACATCGCATACACCTGGGCGGCACCACCAATCCCGTGCAAATAGACGCATCCAAACTCCTGACACGCCTGACGCGTCTTTTCTCCCATCCCCCCCTTGCCGATAACCGCCCGCACACCAAAACGGCGAATAATTTCCGCTTGATAGGGTTCCTCGCGAATCGAGGTCGTCGGACCTGCGGCCAACACACGATAACCCTGCTGATCGGAAATCACGACTGGACCACAATGGTAGATAATTCCGCCCTCAAGCCCATCAAGTTCGCCACCTTCAAATAGGTACTTGTGCACAGCATCACGAGCGGTACGCACGACTCCGCTGATCAAGACAACGTCCCCCGCCTTGAGGTCGCGAACCTGGGATTCTGTGAGCGGTGTTTGTAGTCGCACAAGATTCCCGCCCGGGATCGTAAGCGTCGGTACCTCCGCAGACTCGCTGAAGTCTTCTTGGGGATCTTGATACAACCAGTGGACAACGCTACCACTTCGATCCAAGACAACTCCTCGCCGACGATAGGCCCAGCACATGTAGGCAATCGTGACAAAAAACGAGGCAGGTAAACGATTGACCGCACCGATCTTGCAACCCCCGACGGTGAATTTGCCGGAAAAACCCATCGGACCGATCCCCAGCTGATTGGCCTGCTGCATGATTTGATTTTCGAGATCTGCCAAACGCGTGTCGGGATTGACATCATCCGCAAGCCGCAACAACTGCCGTTTGGCAACTTCGTACCCTGAAGCACGGTCTCCGCCAATGCATACGCCGAGGAACCCGGGCCCGCAACCCTTTCCTTGTGCTCGCCACACCGCGTCCAGAATGCAGGCGCGCACACCCTCCAGCGATCGGTTTGCGGTTTTGCCTTGCAGGTCTGTCGGTAGGCTGTATTGGGCGCTCATGTTCTCACAGCCACCCCCCTTGAGAACGAGCCGCACATCAATATGCGGATCTGTGGTTTGCTCCCAATGAATCACCGGACTACCCGGCCCCAAGTTGTTCCCCGAATTCGCGCCGGTGATACTGTCGACTGAGTTTTGTCGGAGATACCCCTTCTCTGTCGCCAGCACGATCGCCTCCCGGATGATGACCGCCATTTGTACCTGATCGACATCCTTGGGGGTATGAATAAAGAAGTTGATCGTGCCGGTGTCTTGACAAATGGGGAGTGACTTAGCGCGTGCCAGACCAATGTTCTGCTGCACCAGATCCAAAGCAAAATCGGCCTTGTAATCGGTCTGTTCCAGTAACCGCTGGGTCTGTATTACCTGATCGATATCCTGAGGCAAATAAGCCGACGTCCGACGGATCAGCTCCAACATATTCGTGCGAAACGTGTCCCAGTTCATAGCTTCTTTCCGGCCGAAAAAATTCCCAAAAAAACATCCACACGGTCACCATTGTACCGGTCCCCCGGCGTTGCCCAAAGGGCAACGCCGTAGCTTATATATTTTGTGCGAAAAAGAATTGGG
>JAQCHP010000003.1 GCA_027619595.1 Planctomycetota bacterium | reverse complement strand
TGGCATCGTAGTATCTGGCCCCTTCGGACCCGCAAGTATCAATTGATCGTGTGTGTTGTTGTTTTCCCGCGTGGCATCAGACGTTGCGTCGACGCGCTCAACGGGTAGATGCAGTGGGCCAGAAGAATGACCGGTGTGATGAATCATCTTTGCGCGCGTGGGCTTGCGCGCGAAGGAAAGATTTTAGTTGCCAAGGAGCCGCTCGTCATTATAGCGGAGCGGCGGCAGCGAAGTCCAGATAAATCGCTCCGGGAGGCACAGGAAGGGTGCTCCCAGTGTGAGTCGGCCGGCGATGTGGTGTTACTCGGTGGCTTCGGGCGTTGCTTCGTCATGTACGTATAGATCTGCGTTGCGGCCACCTAGGAATGTCCTAAGAGAAGTTTCAGCGGATATGTGCGAGGCTTGTTGCATCATTAACGTCATGTGGCGGAGATCGATCAATTTTTTTCCGTCCAAACGCGTGTTGCGGCCTCGATGCGTTTACCCGCACTTCGTACCCGTTACAAAATTGTGTCACGCCGATGTACGTAACACGCTCGGATGCGACGCCATCACTCGCTCGCGCGTCGTGCTTGTAACGGGACAACCTCTGTGCGTGGATTTCGAGATCCTCGTCAACAGGCTCCACCTCCACCTGCGGTTCACTTCCAGGTTCGCCGCAGAAAATCAATGAAGTTGCGGGACATGATCCCTTCGATATCCTGCGATGGGTAGCCTCGCCGTTGCAATAGTCCGGGAAGTGTCTGCAAGTCTGCGATCGAATCCAGATCCAGGGGAGTTTGTTCGTTACCGTAGCCACCGTCGAGGTCCGTGCCAATTCCGACATGATTCGCGTTCCCAGCGATCTGACAAACATGATCGATGTGTTCGCAGATCCGTTCGATCTTGAGTTGAAAATCTGCGGGCTTACTGCGTCGATGAATCCAACCTGGAACCATCATGATCGCGTCAAACGCCATACCAAGAACACCTCCCCTTTCGATCACCGCGCGAATTTGATCATCCGCGAATTGCCGATTCCAGGGAGCAAGCGTCCGGCAGTTCTGGTGACTTGCCCACAGAGGCCCGTCGAACGAATCTAGCGCGTCCCAAAACGTCTCATCACAAAGATGCGTCACATCGAGAATGATGCCGAGCTGCTGCATCTCGAGAAGTAATTCCTTCCCTGCCACCGAAAGACCTCCGTCCGAATCGGTGCCATTGGCATAGCGTCCAGGACCGTAGTGGGCCGGCCCCAAGGCCCGCAGTCCGTGCTCGTAACTACGTTCCAGGTGTTTTAGGGTCACAATCGAATCTGCACCTTCGAGACTCAGGATGTAGCCAATGGGCAAGTTTTGCATCGATTTTCGAGAATTGACGCGAGAAGACGTCCCATCGTCACTCGAAGGTGACTTTTCCCAAAGTTTCAAATGACGATCAAGTTGATCTCGTGACCGAATCTGAACAAGTTCACCCACTTGTTCCATTTCTCGATACCAGGCCAGTTGTCCTTGCGTTTGCGCCCAGGCTTGTTCCGGAGAACTCCAGCCCGTTAGCCGGTGAAAATAAGGTGAATGCCGTCCGATCTGGGTCGCAACACATAAGCCAACCTGACCACGGCGCATTTCTGGAAAACAGACCGTATTGTTCATACGGTCGACTTTGTCAGTCATCCCCGCCTCCCGGCGACGAATCTTTTCTAAGGACCAGCGCAGGTCGCGATTCCACTCCAAAGCGTTCATGCTCAGATCTAGGTGTGCATCAAAAACAAAAACAGGACCGCTCATCGGACATCGTCCTTCCTACAAATCATGGGTTCAACCAACCACGCACCAATTCTCACCCTAAATCGCTGACAAATCAGGATATCACCAGGAAACGTGACACGACAGGTGAGCCGAACATTGCACTAAAATTCCGATCCATAGTCTCGGGCCGGACAAGCCGATACAATGCAGTATCCGCAGACACCAGCAACGGAATCGCGTCCCCTCGGTCGGACGCCACGCTGTGACAAACTCAAACTACCCTATCGGATCGGCAGACGGCTGATGTTCTTCTATCTTTTCCTGCTCTTTACGCTATTACCACTGGCCGAATTGGCACTGCTAATTTTCGTCGGCAGCAAAACGTCGATTTTTTTTACGATCAGTGTTGTAGTTGCCACGGGCCTTCTGGGAACTTTATTGGCACGTTGGCAAGGCTGGCGTGCTGTGGAGCGGATTCGCGGGGAACTGCAAGCCGGTCGACCACCTTCCGATTCGTTGGTGGACGGGTTGCTCATCCTAATCGCAGGCGTGTTGTTGGTTTCGCCGGGGTTCTTGACCGATGTGATGGGGATTTTTTTGCTCATTCCAACCATGCGCAATTTGGTCAAAAAAGGGGTCACCGCCTGGCTACGACGGAACGTCCAGGTCCATTCGATGAACATCCGGGTGGCAACGGGAAGGATTGACCCTGACGATGACATCGATTTCGATAGCCAGATATCGAGCGATCAAGTAATCGAATCGCATGTGATTCCTCCTACCAAGGACAAACTGCCCTAGCCGTTTTTCGTCCGAAGCAAACCCCAACTCTTGGGGATCCTGGGTTCACTTGCTATAGTGTTCATCTAAGTGAACAAGTTGATCGTCGAAGTTGGCGGGTTGGCGTATGGAAGCTCAGCACACGAACGCGGCGGTGCGTGATGGATTGGTGCGTTGCCGCCTTCTCCCTCGGGACAGCGATCCGTTCACTTGCGCACTAACGGAAGACCTCTTGCCCACGATACGGGATGCATGGGAGTCGACAACTCGCAAGACACAACAGCGGAGCACGATGTTGACATGGTGCGAGCGTGGATTGGCACTGGGTGCTGTGTTGTGCGGTGTTCAAGAGCCGCTCGAACCATTAGCGTTTCGCCTCGTATGGTGGCCGAACGGTCGCCCCGTCGCACCTACAGTGGGCATCCTGAGTTCGCGCATCCCCCATGACGATACAGCAAGAAGTGAATGGCGAATTCGACTGCGGACCGTGTTGCATGAGGAACTTGCGGAACACGAATCGCTGATTTCTGTACAGGGCACCACCTGCGATCCGTGGATTCGCTATTGGACTGGCAGGGCGCTCAGGCCATTGCAATTCATTCAAATCGCACAAGGAACCAACCTGACTGCCTGGCGACGTCGCCTTTTACATCAATCCTCCTACGCAGAACCAAACCGCTTTCCGGGTTTTGCCTCGCCAAGCATTCACTTGGCCGATTCTCCCTTTACGGAAACGATTGCCAACCAAGACTCTCACAAGATTCCGACGGCCGATTGGATCCTGGCACGATTCGCGAGTAAGTTAATGGTGCTGTACAGCCGAACCGGCGGTGGCGTCGAACAGCTTGTTAAACTCCTATTGAGCGAACGGCAAGAGCTTTCGAACGAGCAGGCTCAACCTTATCGCGGGACACTCGTCGACATCTCCAGCAGACAGCCGAGCCCTTTCCGATCGGCAGGTTGCGATCCACTCCTGCGAATCGCACCCATCGTTCCCCACATCGACCGCAGTGTAGTTGATTCGGAACCTGGCGCGCCAGCAACGAGCCTTCTAGCCTCTCGCGATTTTTTGCTGCATTGCACGCGAGGATCCAGCCTACAACCGGAGTCGATCCAACATCTCATGAACGCCTGGTTTACTGGGCAAGAAACGCACGAATGCAGCCCGATCGGTACGCTCAAACACATCCTGCTGGACCGTAAAATCTTAGCGCATTCGAACAGCATTCGCGGTCGTTCCGCCGTGGTTTGCTTTAGCGATCATTCACTGAATGATCTTTCACATTTGCGGCAATATCAGCAGCATCGACGACGGTGGGACTTCGAACCCGTCGGTGTGGCGATCCATCGCGACGCGCTGGCCAATGTTGGTGCCCGCCCTGTGCTGTACGGCGACGACGCTACCTGGAATTCCATGACCGATTCCGATCGACCATTCTTCCAGGCCAGCACCGGTAGACGTGGCAAACACGATTGGACTCGGGAATCAGAATGGCGAGTCCTAGGGGATGTCCACCTCGACGAGTTACCACCCGCAGCGATCTATGTGTTCGTCGAAAGCCGCCAGCACATCGACGCGATTGCGAACCTTTCCTGCTGGAGCGTTGTATGCCTTGAAACCCAACGTGTATATTTTCAAGCGACTTAAATTCGCCCAACGGCTTTCACTGCTATCAATCCGTTTTGGAATCAGCGCTGCCGGTTGGCGGCGAAATCGGATTCGACTTGCCTTCCTCACGAATTTGGACGTGGCATGCCACACAGCTGGAAGTCAGTTGGTTAAATGCCAGGGTTGCTCCTTCGATGTTCCGTCGCTCGGCCTGACGGACGAGTTCCTGATTGGCCAGTTCAAACATTCGCAACTGGGTCGCATAGTCGGGGTTCCGATTTCGCACGAAGCCCTCGATTTTCCCGACAAATTGCATCTTTTCGGCCGCTTGCGCCAGCGAGTCAAAATCCCCCGAAGTTAGCGACTCAAGAATCTGTTTCGCATAATCGAGCTTTTGGGACATCCAAAAACTCATCGGTTTCTCTTTGGTGACTTCGGGCTTTCCTTCTGTTTTCGGGGGCTCCGCCTGCGCACCGACCCAAAACACCATTCCGCACAGAGAAGCAATGAGGAGTATTTTTTTCATCGTAGGATCTTTCAACTTCGGATCTTTCGGGATCGACAAACACGCGTTCGAGGAACTCGGTGGTTCGGCTTAGCGCTCGAGATCGTGTAGTCACCCGAAGACGAATACAACTGGCAATCCAGCGCTGTAAACCGCCGACTGTAATCCACCGACTGTCGGCTACCACCGAAAGCAATTTATGTACCGCACCTAGCGCGAACGAATCGACAGCATCCAATCGGCTCAATTCACTGGTATTACTGCGGCCCACGGCTGAATTGGATTCTGCTCGGCTGGATCCAGTGTGTGCGTTTTTGCGGCGACAGCATGAGCGAAACCGCACGATGCCCTGCCCGACTCCGGAGATCCTACCGCCCTATGTCGGACGCGGAACTGGCTTGGGGAATGGCCCGTGCTGCCCGGCCGCCGCGTGCCACATAGGGCCGATCGGGTTGAATTGACCGCCCCTCAGATTCCACGCGGGACACAGCTTCGGACGGAAATGGTCCTTTGGAGGAGCGTCTGACACGATCACGGACAACAATGGTCACGATGATCCAGATAAACGCGAACCCGGCGCAGATCAACCAATGAAGAGATTCGACATGCATAAATGCGTCCGATCATGTGCAAGCCAGTGCCATCCATGACGCGGGACCCCTTGTCTCACCGTAATCGACAACGAGCGACACCCCTCTCAAGTTTTTCGTGGGCGCATGCCGTATCCCGCAAGACCCGCGTAATGCCCATCGCGCAGCCGTGCGAACCGAAAAGACCGCTCGTCGAATTGCTCAATCACCTGTGGAACGTTAAGGTAACCGAAACGGTGTTTTGGTGGTCAGTTGGCCCGTCTTGGTCGCCTCCCCTTTGACCGCAACTGGTTTTCACGACGGTGCATCATGTCAAATACCCCTCCCTTAGGTCATCTCTCGGACGTGCGGATGCGGGGGTTCGCCGCTCGCGTCTCCGTGGCAGAGACGCTCCGTTGGCTCGATACCGTCAAGCCGGCTTTGGCTTCGGAACTGATACATGTCACGGAGGCCGCCGGCCGAATCCTCAGCCAAGACATTACGAGTCCCGTCGACGTTCCCAGCTTTCGGCGTGCAATGATGGATGGCTATGCAGTCCACGCGATCGATACGTTGGGTGCAACACCCTACCATCCACTGGTACTGCGCGTTGTAGGGACCTCGAAACCCGGACGTCCACACGATGGGCCCATGGTGCGGGGTGAAGCTGTGGAAATCATGACGGGTTCACCGTTGCCCACCGATGCCGACGCCGTATTACCTGCTGAACTCACAGACGGGTTAGCGGGCGGATTTGTCAAAGTGGGCGATTTTGTCAAAGTGATTGATACGATCCCTCCCAGCAAGAACGTAGGAATGCCCGCCGAAGACGTAGCAAGAGGGTGTGTCATTTTGCCAGCGCAACGGCGATTGCGCCCCCAAGACGTAGGTATTATTTCTTCCTTGGGAATCTCGCACGTACCCGTAGTTCGCCCACCCCGTGTGCGACTTGTGGTAACGGGCAATGAGTTACTCCCCGCCGGTTCTACGCCCTACGGAGCTGTCATATCGGATGCCAACGGGCCCATGTTACAAGCACTGGTCAGGCGGGACGGTGGAGTTGTCACTGACGACTCGCTGGCGATTGTGGCGGACGATCCGGTAGCCATCCGCGACGCGATGTTGACGGAAGCCGATTTCATTTTGGTATCAGGTGGCTCCAGCGTCGGTCGTGAAGATCATGCCCCCCTGGTTTTGAGCGAATGTGGGGAGCTGGCGATCCACGGTATCGCCATGCGACCAAGTAGCCCCACCGGCATGGGATGTATTGGAAAACGCATTGTTTTCCTGCTACCAGGAAACCCCGTTTCGTGCCTCTGCGCTTACGACTTTTTCGCCGGAAGATCGATTCGCGACATGGCGGGTCGGTCGACGGACTGGCCCTATCGACATCAACAACTGCCATTAAAAAAGAAATTGGTTTCTGTCGTGGGTCGCTGCGACTACGCGAGAATCACAATAGAAGGTGGTGAGGTAGTTCCGATGGCGATCTCAGGAGCTTCGATTCTAAGTTCCACCACGCGTGCTGACGGATTTGTGATCGTCTCGGAATCGAGTGAAGGTTTCCCTCCTGGCAAGCTGGTTGACGTATATTTCTATGACTAATTCGCCACGTCACGATCCACAACAACAATTCCTCGATGTCGTTGACCGCGACGAAGCCCACCGGCGTTTTCACGCCGTGATTGACCATCGTCCGCTTCCTGGTGAAACCGTCGCGCTCGATCAAGCGTTGGGGCGTATCCTTTCGAAGGACGTCGTTTCCGGCGTTGATGTCCCGTCATTCGACCGCTCAAACCTGGACGGCTACGCTGTGATGGCGCAAGACACGCATGGGGCGAGCGAAGAGCATCCGAGACGACTTAACTTAAGAAGCGAACAAATCTTCACGGCGATCGTCCCCACGTTCGATCTTCAGCCCGGCGAAGCCGCGGCAATCGCCACAGGAGGGATGGTACCGCGCGGTGCCGACGCAGTCGTCATGGTCGAACATGTCGACGTGGAAGGCAACGAACTTCTCGTACGGCACGCCTTAGCTGCAGGTCGAGGAATAGCATTTACCGGTACCGACATGACCCGCGGCGAGATTGTCCTACGCCAAGGACAACGTTTATCGAGTCGCGAGACGGGGGTTCTCGCGGCCATTGGCGCTTGGCAGGTGGAAGTTCACCGGCAACCCCGAGTAGCAATCATTTCCACAGGGGACGAAATCATTCCCCCCGCCCATGTCATGCAACCGGGTCTGGTGTACGACTCGAATGCCCAAATTTTGGCCGACAGTGTGCGCGAACAAGGTGGAGTTCCGATCCACATGGGGATTATCAAGGACGTAGAATCGGATTTGGAATCGTGCCTACTCAAGGCCCTTGACGTTGCTGATGCTGTCGTCTTGTCGGGTGGCAGTAGCAAAGGTGTCGGAGATATTAACTATCGAGTTATCGCACGCACGTTAACCCCAGGTGTCGTCGCGCACGGAGTGGCGCTGAAGCCAGGAAAACCGATCTGCCTAGCTTGCCACCACGGTACACCTGTCGTTGTTCTACCAGGATTCCCTACGTCGGCTATTTTTACGTTTCACGAATTCGTTGCGCCAGTGATCCGGCGTCTGTCTGGTGCCACAATCACGCCGCAAGCGCAAGTCACGGCTCGCATGGCTACAAAAGTCAACTCTGAAATTGGACGCCAAGAATTCGTCCTGGTCGGACTCGTCCCCAAAAATGATCGTCACGATCTGGTGGCCTATCCGATGGGACAAGGCTCAGGATCTGTCACCACCTTCAGTCGCGCCGATGGATTTACTGTCATTGACCGACACCAAGAGCGCATCGATTCCGGAGCTGAAGTGCAGGTCCAACTGCTAGGCCGCGACCTCACCCTGGCCGACCTGGTCGTGATTGGTAGTCATTGCGTACGGCTCGATCGAATCCTAAGTGAAGTTCAATCCCGTGGCATCACGATCAAGTTCATGGCAGTGGGATCGCAAGCTGGTATCTCCGCCGCCGAACGTGGCGAATGTGACGCGGCTGGAATTCATTTGCTCGATCCGGCTACGGGCCTTTATAACGAACCATTCGTACCACCCAACTTGCGATTCGTCCAAGGTTACACTCGGAAGCAGGGGCTTATTTTTCGCAAAAACGACCCAAGATTCGCATATCCATCGGCCCAATTGGCCCTCCAGCAATTGCGAAATGATCGTGCGCTACGCATGGTCAATCGGAACGCGGGGAGTGGCACACGTGTTCTCATCGATCAGTATTTGTCCGGTCAAGAGCCCGCGGGATACGCTGTTCAGGTACGCAGCCACCAGGCCGTTGCCGCAGCCGTTGCGCAACATCGGGCCGACTGGGGGATCGCCATCGATTGGGTCGTCCATAGCGATGAGCTAGGATTCTTACCTTTGCAAGACGAGCATTTCGATTTTGTGGTACCACACGACCGCTGGGAACGCCCAGCAGTACAAGTCTTTTGCGAATTGCTCACCAAATATCAATCGACCGAATAAGCGATTGGTCGGACGCTGGATCTGCGAAAACCCGATCGGGGTTGACGTGTCATCGGATTAGGACGGATTTAGTTTTTTTCTGACGTTGTCTGAAAATCGGATGAGCGGTAACGTTTGCTCGATAGATGGCTGACCGTTTCGGTGCGAAGCGTCTCAGATTCTTTCCGGGCAGGATCAGAGTTCGACCCGATCGATGCGGCCAAGCAGACAATAGGTCGCAATCGCAGTCGGAAAAACGGATCTGAAGCCAGGGCACACCAACATTTCCTGCTCTTGGCCGCAACGCGGCTCAAGTCAATAGCCAGGGGTGTGAGGCCCTGGAACTGAATCCCCCGACCATCACTGACGCGTCAGGCTGGGAGACTCCTCGGTCGGTTGTTTTTGTTCCGCCTGAGCTGGCCGCCCTTGCTTACCAGAGAGGCATTTGGCTGGAATTCCGCACCATCAGCCCGCAATAATGACGAGCGGGTTCGATATTAGGGTTCTCTGGTTTGAATCGCCTTCAGCGCTTCATGGAGTCCCGGAACTTGCTCGGCTCCCGCGGGAACTTGGAGCTTGCTCCCCTGAAAATCTTCTCCCACGGGTTCGTAGGTCCCTCCTAAATGTTTTGCTAGGAAGGCTTCGGTCACGGCGTTGAATGACATGCGATTCTCAGGTCGAGCAAAACCATGCCCCTCATCCGGATAGAGAACATACGTGACCGGAATCGACTTGCTCTTCATGGCATCCACAATTTGGTCAGCTTCGACCTGTTTGACGCGAGGATCATTGGCACCCTGGCCGATGAGCAATGGTCGCCGAATTTCGTCTACCTTGGTCAACGGCGAACGCGATAGCAGATTCTGCTTACCCTCTTCGGTCGTCCAGTCTCCGACACGATCTTTCATCATGGGCATCACCGGAATCCAATAGGGTGGCACATTCTCCATCAACGTTACGAGACTGCTGGGACCGACGATGTCGACACCGCACGCAAATAGGTCCGGGGTAAACGTGAGCCCGACAAGGGTCGCATAGCCGCCGTAGCTGCCTCCCATAATCGCTACCTTCTTGGCATCCGCGATCTTGTTGTCGATGGCCCACTGCACAGAATCCAGCAGATCGTCGTGCATCTTGCCCGACCACTCACCGTTTGCAGCATTGACAAAGTCTTTGCCAAAGCCAGTCGATCCGCGAAAATTGACGCTCAACACAGCGTAACCGCGATCCGCTAGCCACTGGTGTTCAGAATCAAATCCCCACGAATCTCGAGCCCAGGGGCCTCCATGCACCGAAAGGACGAGGGGCAGAGGTTTGTTGGGGACTCCATCGCCGTCGGGATCGGATTTCACCGGCAAGGTCAGGTAACTTACCAGTTTCATCTTGTCGCGCGATTCAATAATCCTCGAATGCATTTTGGCGAGCGAATACTGTCCCAGATCATCTCGATTACTAAAGAGGAACCGCGCAGTCCGGTGCTCCAAGTCATACAGATAATATTTGACCGGTCCATCGTCCATCAGAAAAGCAATCGTCGCAAAACGATCATCGAGAGTACGGCTCGTGACCATGATGTCACCATGCTCAAGCTTCTTCAGAACCGCCAGGTGTTCACCCATCACTGGGTCGAGCACTTGCCATCGCTCACGATCATAGGTAAACGACACCGCTTGGATCGTCTTTTTCGTCGGGTGTACGAGAATACCTCCGACGTCTGAATGGGGATCTTCTGCAATCAGTTTCTTTGCGCCAGTCTTTAGATTCCATTCGAACAGAGCACCCGTATTGCGGTCACGGCTGTCCATAAAATACACCGATTCATTCGACTTATCGAAGCCTGCCAAGCCAGTGGTCATGGCATCTACATTGGAGATTTCTAAAAAAGGCTTCCATCCCATGTCGGGTTCGAGCACAAGTTGCCCGCCCGTTTGGGTCATGGAAATCGCGAAACGGACCTGATCCGCATTATCCAGGACAAATCCGGCAAACCCCGGATTCTCTTGCACCAACTCTCGCTCGCCGGTGGCCAATTTGATCCGAAAGATATCGTGCAATTGAGGATTACGTTCGTTAATCCCCACGAGGATAACGTCCGGAGTATCTTCGTTAACGGACTCAATTTGCGCCTGAATGTTTTCCAGTGGCGTTAGGTCGCGAGTCTCTTTGGTCGCCAAATTGGTCGCATAGACGTGCCAGTTCTCGTCCCCTTTGGCGTCCTGCGAATACAGGATGTGCTTACCGTCATATGCCCATTGGTGGCTTCGAATTCCACGCTCCCGGTCCTGAGTAACTGGCTGAGCGTCCGATGGCTTGTCGACGGGGGCTACCCAAACATTCAGTACACCCGATACCGGTGCTAGGTAGCTAAGATACTTCCCATCTGGACTAATACGCGCTCCAGCGCGTTGTGGATTTCCGAACAAGACTTTGCGAGGGATCAAGGGTGTGTTTCCTTCCTTTGCGGCGGACATCACGGGTACCGAAGCTAGCACAACATGGAGCAAAATCAGGGACAGCCGGGCAAACGTCATGATACAAGCCTCCGTGAACGACAGTCATCCGACACGCAGGCAAAACGCATAGTGCCCACGCCGTGCCTCCATGGTGGCGGCCGAACCGATTGTCCACAATGCCCCTATTTTCTCGCTAAAAACAGCCCCTGGGTTGATTGACCACCGCTAAGCAAAGTATGGTATCCGATGCATTGCGCACGCCACGACTACCTGCTCCGGTGGCTGACAAAAGATTGTCTAGCAGGAACTATAGCAAGTCTATTGAACACCCCCTATGGATTCTACGACATCCGCTGAACCATCCGAATTACTGCTGCAGGGCAAGACGCTCGCTTTGACGGGACGCTTCGCGTCGATGACTCAAGAGTCTGTCGCGCAACTTGTTCGGAAATTCGGCGGACAGGTCGTACAACAGCCCAGTCGCCGAACGCATCTACTGATTACCGGACAGGAAGGATGGCCACTCGGTCCCGACGGTCAGCCCACGGTCAGCTTCCAGCGAGCGCGCCGCTTGCAGGCCGAAGGTTATTCCATTGAGATCATGAACGAAGAAGCGTTCTTGACCCATATCGGATTGCTGGACCAACAATCTGCCATCCATCGCCGATATACTCTGGTGCAATTGAGTCGGATCCTCAACGTCCCGCGAACACGTCTGCGCAATTGGATTCGCATTGGACTCATCGAGCCGGTCGAAACGGTGCATCGATTGGCCTATTTCGACTACCAGCAAGTGTCCAGCGCGCGGATGCTTGAGCAACTTGTAGCGGATGGTCTCACGCCCGAGGTGATTCGCAGCGGTTTGGAACGGTTGCGCCGTTGGCTACCGAACATTGATCAGCCACTCATGCAATTGGCAACGCTGGAGTCCGACGGGGCGCTCATCGTGCGATTACAAAACGGCAGCTTGGCGGAGTCGACAGGGCAATTGTTGCTGGACTTTGGTCCTGTTCCGACTGAAACCGACAATTCTCCGCAGCTTTTTCTGCCAGAGGACCCCGAATCGGCCGACGATGCATTCGAAGAAGCGCTGCGTTTTGAAGAGATGGGTGACCTAGAATCGGCCGCTGATTCCTATGCAGACGCCATACGATACGAACCACAAGATCCTATCCTGCATTTTAATTTGGGCAATGTCGTGTACATGTTGGGAGACCTTCCCGCCGCGGTGCAACATTTTCAAGCCGCAGCGCAACTTGACGAGCTCTACGTCGAGGCCTGGAACAACCTCGGTAGTGTCTTGTGCGAAAAGGGGGATCATGCCAGCGCGGTCAATGCCTTTGAGCGGGCTCTACAAGTCGTCCCTGAGTATGCCGACGCACACTACAATCTGGCCGATACGCTGCAGCGTCTTGATCGTAACGCGGAAGCTCAAAGCCATTGGAAGGCCTACTTGAAGTTGGATCCTACAAGTACCTGGGCCGATGAAGTCCGTGAGCGTCTGCGGCAGCCATCACATCCGTAACGCCTTCTAACATTGAGTCCACGATGCGTCGCGTATCTGGAGGGTCTCGTCAACCTTGTAATCCGAACGCGTTAGCGAGGGAGCACGCATCTCTATTCTTGTAACCCGAACCCTCTTACCTTAGGCCCTTCGGCGTTCTGAACCACCGACTGCTACGGACGCTGCAGCTTCTGTCCGGATCTCAATCCGGTAAACCAAGACAATAGAGAACTTCCTGACGAGCGTCCCCCGTCTGGTTCACCACGCGAGTAAAGATCTGGCTACCACAAATAGCCGGCGTAGCGAACGACTCGTCTCCTAACTGGTTCTTTCCAAGCAATGTAAATTCCGTCGGCGCCGCCCGAAATAGATAGGTGGTCCCTTCTTCGTTGGTGGCGAAAATCGTATCGTCTACCAGGACGGGTGAAGAAGTAAACGTTCCGCCCAGTCGACCGCGCCACACCGTCTCACCCGTATCACACTTCCAACACATGGCCACACCGGAATCCACAACGCCGTATACATGCGTGCCATGGACGATGAGCGACGGGACATACACACGCAATTCTTCATTCCAGGCTACTTTGCCGGAACCATCTGCACGGATAGCGGCAAGATGATTGCGAGGATATCCACCCGTACTGAATATATGCGTTCCATCCGTAACCGCGGTGGTAACACATTCCGTAGTAGCGCCTGCTATTTCCCACAACTTTGCGCCCGTCACCGGATCGAGACTAGTGACAAGATCGCACCCAGTCAAGACAAGCTGCTGTTTCCCAGCAGCTTCTAGAATGATCGGCGACGTATAGTTGGGAAGCTTCGGCCGTGCGATCTTCCACACCATCGCACCCGAAATTCGATTGAGCCCCGCCACAACTCCACCTTCTTCGTGATCGGCTGCCACGATGACGAGTTGACCGTAAACCGCTGGCGAAGCGCCGTATCCTTGGTACGTCACATAGTCACAAACCTTCGTTTGCCATACTTGTTTCCCCTGTCGGTCGAGCGCCGTGGTATAAACGGCATCCTTGTTCACAAAGTTGATGAAAAACCGATCACCGTCACAGGCAACACTGCACGATGCATGCGTGCTTTTTTTATTTCCTTTTTTTGTCAGACCTCCACGATGCACGTCGGTTTTCCAGGCAAGTTGCCCAGTGCCCCGATCGAAACATAGCACCGACTGCAACTCATTCGTTTCGTCGGCCGTCGCAAGTAACACCTGATCGTCAACCACGATCGGAGATCCGTATCCGCGGCCAGGAACAAGTGCGCTCCAGCGAACGTTTTTTTCGGCATCCCATTCACGAGGCGGCGTTTGCCCTGACGGAGCAACACCAGTACGATCGTAACCGCGCCACCACGGCCAATCGCTCGCCTTGACTTTGCTCAATTCCAGTTCGATCGTTCGACCCACATTGCCTGCCCCTTTGTGCTCAATCTTTGCTTCGCGTTTGCGAATCAGCAAAGCAGCCTTGGACGCCGCGACCCGAACATCAACGTTCAAGGGATGATCGTGAATCGCCGCATCGGTCACGGGCCCCGGAACGTCCGGCAACGTTCGGATCGGATCGGATCCCTCGATGAGGCGGCTGAGCATCAAAACATCCACCGGAATCCCACGCAAAGACAATGCTTCGCACATTTCATAACGGTCAGGACCGCTGGGCGAGGTGCTTGCCTTCAACAACATCTCGCGGACTTTCAGCAGAGTTGTCGCTTCAATTTGATCCGGAGCCGTGCACAGCGAGGCGCTCAACATACTTACTTGGGCTCCGGTATCCGCAGGTTCCTTCCAAGCTGCTTCGACCAACTGCCTCCAAGTTGACTCCGGTAAGGGTCCCAAGAACCGCAAAGCGTAAGCGGCCAGACTGCGCTGTGTGGGAACAGGATCGGATAAATAGTCGATGAGCCTCCCTTTGTAGTCGGCTCGATGGGGGTTTTGTGGGTCGGCGGCCAATGCCCAAACTCCGAGCAGTGCGAATTGACCCTGCGCTTGCTCGACAACTTGAATTGCAACGTTCCGAGATTCCTCAGGAAACGGTACGGCAAGCTTGCCGAGGGTCTCTGCGGCATGTCCCTGATCCGGCCCCTTTCCATCGAGCATGGCTGCTTGAATCTTGCCGATCCATTGCGTCTTTTCCACTGGATCGTCTGAGCACTTGGCCAATACACGCCAGATGCCAATTCGATATTCGGGAACATTGGAATGCTTTTGCAATTCCGCCAAGAACACTGCACGGACACCTTCAGGCTGCCCGACCGTTAGCAGTGCTTCGGCGGCGTGTACCTTAATCCAGCGTTCTTGTGTCTCCAGGGTACGACGTAATGTCTCGATTGCATTCTTTTGAATAGCACCCCGGTCCAAAGCGAAGACCCCATTTGCCAGACCACAAGAGATAAATCCGACGAGCAGAATCGACCGAGCTGTTTGTCCTATGGGATTTGGCAGTCCTAGCTTACGTATCCGAAGTGCCGGCATTTTCACCATCGAATGAGCGAGCGGATTATTCATACTTGGCCTGCGTAGTTCTTTCGGATTGGAATGGAAGGGACTCAATTGTCTAAGAAACGTCGGGTGCGGCCAGGACGATTTCGCATCTTATCGCCGGAGCCAGGAAACTGCCATTCGTCCGCCGGTGACTCTTCAATCGAAACTGAATTTGGCTTATAATACTGGCTATTCGACTCTCCGCAAATCGCCCTCCTTTTGCACGTGAGCCCACTTCATGAAGCGCCTGCTGGCTCGACTCGGAACGCTTTCCCTTTGGTTGCTTTGTACCACCGCACTGCACGCAAAGTACGCCCATGGAAAGCCAATTGACTTTGCGCATGATGTTGTCCCGATTCTCAACCGCCATTGTGTTGCCTGCCACGGTGGTAAGGAAGCCAAGGGTGGGTTTTCGATGAACACTCGGGAATTGGTCCTTGAAGCCGAGGTCGTGGACCTGAAGCAACCCGAACACTCGAGGCTGTTGCAGTTGATTCTATCCTCGGACCCCGAGTCGCAAATGCCGCCGAAAGAAGTCGAGAGGTTGTCACCTGCAGACGTGTCGGTACTCCAGCAATGGGTCGAAGCCGGGTTGCCTTGGGAATCGGGCTATTCATTTGCGGGCCGGGCCTACGAGCCACCCCTGGCTCCGAGACGACCCGCACTCCCCCCCGTCGTGGACGGACGCGACAATCCGGTCGACCGCATTCTTGACGCCTACCTCGTCGAACAACATCAAACGCGTCCGACCCCGATCGACGACCAACAGTTTCTCCGCCGAGTCTATTTGGACGTGGTCGGAATACTTCCACCGCCGGAGCGAGTTACCGCATTTGTGGCGGAACCGGCATCGGACAAACGGAGCAAACTGATCGATGAACTGCTCAACAATCGCGAAGGCTATGCCACGCATTGGCTCACGTTTTGGAACGACTTGCTCAGAAACGCCTACTCCGGAACAGGGTTTATCGACGGCGGTCGTAAGCAGATGACTCAGTGGCTTTATCACGCGCTTTACACCAATTTGTCGTACGACGAATTTGTACGACAAATTGTTGTTGCCAGCAACAATTCTGAAGGGTTCATCAAGGGGATCAAGTGGCGTGGTACGGTGAACGCTAGCCAGATGCAAGAGATTCAATTTGCTCAAAACGTATCGCAAGTGTTTCTCGGCATCAACATGAAATGTGCGTCCTGCCACGATAGCTTCATCGATCGATGGACATTGAAGGAGACCTACGGGCTAGCCGCTGCGTATTCTCAGCAGCCGCTAGAGATCCACCGATGCGACAAGGCGCAAGGAACGCAAGCGGTTGCGGCCTGGATCTTTCCGGAACTGGGACGGATTGACCCGGAGGCACCGCAACCAGCTCGTATGAAACAAATCGCGTCGCTAATGACGCACCCTCAGAACGGACGGCTGACACGTACACTGGTAAATCGGTTATGGCATCGGCTATTTGGACGCGGTATCGTCCACCCGGTGGATGCAATGCATACCGAACCCTGGAGTGTCGACCTACTGGACTATCTGGCTGTTTATTTGGCGGACCAGTCGTACGACATCAAGCAAGTTCTACGACTTATTCTGAATTCTGCAGCGTATCAATCACACGCAATCGCATCGACGAGCGACCCCGAAACGGGCACGTTTGTGTTTGGCGGACCTATTGCACGAAGGCTTACCGCTGAACAATTCGTGGACGCCGTCCGATCGATCACGGGAGTCTGGCCGCAGCCCGATTTGGGGATGTTTCAGCGAGACGGCCGAGACCAGCACGGACAACTGCGTGACGTCCTGTTGGCGATTTCGGAAACGCCTGAACAGCTTACCTCCGTCTCCGCTGAAGACCTGCTGGTTCAATGGGGGACGCGACCAATCCGCGCCGCACTCGCGGGACTCGATCCGCTGCAGGCACAGCTCGGTCGTCCCATGCGCGAGCAGGTGGTAACTTCGCGCCCTACGCAGCTAACAACATTGCAGGCGATCAATCTCTCCAATGGCGAGGAACTTGCCGAACTGCTCCGTCAAGGTGCCGGACGTCTGGCGGCGCAGTTCAGTACATCGATACCAACCGCGACACCACCCACGACCCAAGATGGGATTAGCGCTCCTCCTAAAACTCCGAGTGGGATCGTCGACCACATCTGCCTGGGGTTATTGACTCGCCTGCCCACTGAAGATGAACGCAGTAGTTTTTCCATTTCGGTCGATGAAAGCGCCGCGGTGACTGAAATCGAAGACCTACTCTGGACCCTGTTGATGCTCCCGGAATTTCAAATTATTCGTTAACGGCCATTAAACCTTGACACATGTCGTGGCACACCCCGTCGAAGGAGACCCAACTCATGCCAACCATGCTCCGCGATCTTGAAGACAAGCGACTCGAGCGACGTAGATTTATCGCCAGCCTGGCGGCAGCGAGCGCCGCAACGTTACTTACGAACGGTCCCCGCGAATTACTGGCGGAGAATGAGCCTACAATTCATCCACCCGCCCGCGCCGATGCTTGCATCCTCCTTTGGATGGCAGGCGGAATGGCAGCACCGGAGACATTCGACCCTAAAAGATACCTGCCGTTCGAAATAGGGTTACCGGTGGAACAGGTTTACAGTACGTTTCCGGCCATCGACACGGTAGTCGATCCGATCAAAATTTCGCAAGGATTTGAAGGGATCGCAAAGGTGATGGACCGTGCGACACTCATTCGATCGCACGTACAGCCCGATTTGGGCTCCATTTTGCATTCGCGCCATCAATACCATTGGCACACCGGCTATGTTCAGCACCAAACGGTCGCAGCTCCGCACCTAGGTGCGTGGATTGCGAAAGTCTTGGGTCCGCGCAATCCGGTCATCCCTCCGTTTATCAATATTGGCCAACAGATCGAAGGAAACGGAGAGTCAGAAGAACTCAAGGCGTTTACGACCGGCGGTTTCTTCGGCAGTGAATTCGGTCCGTTCAATCTCCCCTTTCCCGAAGATGCGGCTCAGGCGGTTCGGCCCCCCAAGGGAATGGACTCGAGCCGATTCGCTGAACGCTATCGTAAATTCCGACAACTGGTCCAGAATGGACCGAACGCCGAACACGTGAGCGATTACCACCAAGAGTCGATGCTGCGTGCCTTTGAAAACGCAAATCGCTTGTTGAGTTCTCGAGACCGAGAAGCGTTTGACCTTTCGCTTGAGCCGCAAACCAGCTTCGACACGTACAACACTGGGCGATTTGGGCGAGGCTGTTTGGCGGCACGACGCTTAGTGGAAGCGGGCGCGAGATTTGTCGAAGTGACAACCGAATACATACCATTTATACATTGGGATACTCATGAAAACGGGCACACGACGCTGGAGAAACTTAAAGCAGAAGTTGACCGACCGATCGCACAACTAATCCTCGATCTGGATCAACGAGGGCTATTGGATCGCACTTTGGTCGTTATCGCAAGTGAATTCAGTCGCGACATGATGATTGAAGGCGTCCCCGGCAGCACCGCTCAGGACCAATCCCGAGCTGCCACCGATAAACTCTCCGAAATGAAACACTATGGACTACACCGCCATTTTACCGGCGGCTCATCGGTCGTGTTGTTCGGCGGCGGAACGAAGAGAGGGTTCCTCTACGGCGAGACGGCCGCGGAACGGCCTTGTATCGCGATTAAGAATCCTGTGACGATTTCGGATCTGCACGCAACGATCTTCCATGCCATGGGAATGAGTCCAAAGTCGGTCTTCGACATCGAGAATCGACCGTTCTACGCCACACAAGACGGCAAAGGTACACCGGTGGCCGAGTTATTTGCCTAACAATCGTGCAACAAACGGCGAACTCGTCGATTCGGGATGCGGTTTGGGACGTAACCGATCAGTATCGCCCAAAGTAGAAATGAGCCGATCGGTTCGGGTACCGCGACTGCGCCGACTGAATCGCCCGTCCAATTTGCAAACACGATGCCGACGTCTGCCCCGTCAACAAAACCGTCACGCGTTAGATCGGCCGCACCACTCGATACTCCCCAACTTCCGAAAAGTACGCTGACGTCAGCCCCGTCGACCAGTCCGTCGCCATTAACATCTCCTGGCAAGATTCCGCTAACTACCGAAAGTACTAAACGCGTGGCTTGGTAGTCGACATTCCACTGGAACGCGGACGGTAGAGAGAGGCTATCGAAGGTGCCCCCTAGACCTTGGTGGGCCAATATCAACGAAAATGCGTCACCGATCTGGGGGACAAAACCGGGGCTCAATAGCACCTCCAAGGTGCCTTGCAGGGAAGCAGTGTGATCGACTATCAATTGGTCGTAGCCAGTACTCGGGAGATTGCCCCCTAACTCGAACCGCATCGTACTGTCAGCGCTAGTAGCAAAGATGCCAGAAATCGTCAGTGCGCCAATTCCATCCCCCGGCGCAATCGTACCACCGCGAATCTCCACTTGTCCAATGATCGGTCCATTGCCGACTTCGACGGTTCCTGATCCGGACAATTCTCCGCCTAACACCTCAACGTATTGCGCATCAACTCGCCCGCCGGAAAGATGTAGCCGTCCGCCAGTTTCTACGTTGATGCCAGAAAATGTCGTTAGCGTCGCGCCATTGGCAACCCGCACCGTCATGTTGGGGCTGGAAGTCGTACCAGCAACGTTCACTTCCCAAACCGACGAGTTTGAAGAAACAATCGCCTCCTGCGAGCCACCCGTTACGTGGTTGACATTTGCAACCCAAAGCTGACTGGGAGCACCGGCTGAAGCCCAATTACCGGGCGTTTGCCAGGCGGAACTTGCAGCCGAAGATGCCCATTGATGTGTCGATGTCACTGGGTCACTGATGTAGAGGCTGGGTCCAACTCCACCACCACCCACCGATGGTTTAGGGTCAATCACGAGATTTCGCCCGGAAAAAACATTCGTGCCGACAATTCCCGGCACGATATTCCCCGGTGAACTCGGATCGGTAACATCCAAAACAAGGATGGGTACGTTTGTGGCCGTCAACGTTCCACCGACAGTCGACACCGTCAACTGATCGGCAAAGAACCCAGGTACGGCTGTGAGTGTACCGCCGGAACCCAAAATCGAAATCGTAAAATCCGGTTCGTCTAACACGGGGTCGAACCCCAATTGAACAGCGTTCAATTGCGACACGACCGTAACGTCGGCACCTGTATCGAAAAAAAACGGGGAGTTATTGACTGCCAGCCCCTGATTCGCCACGCTCACATTCAGGAACATCCCGCCCTGAATATGGGTAGGAGTCGTCGGATTTTCGGTCAAAGGATCACCGGTTTGCAAATTGTCAAAACTGAAGATATACAGCGGCGGCGACAGGAAGGAACTACCGGGACTGAGAGTAATTGGCGCGCGGCGAATAATTCCGTCGCCACCCGAACCGAGCGTACCAAAGGATACGTTGGGTGTGCGCACGGTTCGACCGTCGTGAGTAAACAACTGCGGCTGATCGGACCGTATGCTGGTTTTGTATTGACTTGCAAAATTCAAGCCTAAGATGTTCGGCAGATCGGATTCTGCGGGAAGGGTTAGAACCGACACGCTCGTTTGCCCCTTCATGCTCGCCGCGTTCAACTGGAGTGTCCCACTACCAGTTCGGTTGGCAAGTCCCGTGGCATAGATGCCCAAAGGATCTTCAATCGTGGCGAAGATCGTACCCGTTGCCCCACCCAACTGCTGAAGGGCGGTTCCGTCAAACCCCGCGCCGACGATATCAAACGCCTCGTTAGCGGCCGAGGTAATGAGCGACACCGCGGCACCCGTGTCGAGCAACGCCAAATCGAAGTGAGGTGAACCGCCGCTTCCTAACCAGGTTCCGCCTGGACCAACGCTCGTATCGGCAATAAAAAAGGTATCCGAGTTTTCGTCCTTAAATTCGTCGGTAAGCCCAATTCCGACCAGGGGCTGAAACCCAGCAATGGGCGTTCTGGCCACGACATCGCGGCAAGAAAGCATGACCAAACAAAGCGTAATCAACGGCTTGACTCTGCCACCTACTACCATTTTGTGACCCTTGTCCATCCCATGAGCGTATCGCCAAACCGCGCGGATCGCGCACCATCAGATTAGGCAAGTCGCGCGTTGTGGTCAATTTTTCGTCGTGACACTGCACCAATTGGGGGGAAATCAGCACAACTGTCTAAGTGCGAAATAAGGGCTTTCCTCGCCTACCGCATCCGGTAGAACGGGGCTCCCGGCCCGTCAACTATGGCCTCCGGTAGAACGGGTCTCCAGGCCCGTCAACTCCCGACCTCCGTTCGCTCCCGGCAAGAAAAGAGGAGGAAACCGAGCCGACGAGGATTGGAGAACCGCGGAGTCGACGGGCCGGGAGACCCGTCCTACTTGGAAAGACATCGGTTCTAGGACGTCGTTGTTGAAGATGTCGTTTGTGAGCGGGGCGGTAATGGAAACGCGTTTTCGTCCCGTTGAGGCAGCGGGTTGCTGGAAGCTGACGACCAAAATTGTACCCAATCGTGCCAGCCAATCGCCTCAACCGGACGCAACGGCCAGGGAGCCTTGGTCAACTCCACAGCACCGCGTCGAAAGATTCCCGCCACCGACATGGCGACAGCTTGCTGCTGGCTAGGTGTCAATCGATCGACCCACGAATTCGGCTCAGCGGTTCCCGTCAGGTGTCCATCGTATTCATCCCACCGCAAACGGAGCGGCGGAGCGGCAGACGGTACCTCGGCAATCGACACTTCGATTCGATTCGTGGCCAGGTGCGACTCTTGAATTTGATACGTTCCAGGAATCAGCTTTGACTCTTGCCATAACCACAACAACTTACGCTCGAAGAATCGATGGACAACTTCTTTCGTACGATGAAGCTCGGACTCTTTCCGTTGGAAAGTCCTGAAGTCTGCGGTCAAATGCGACTGAGCGAGCGCCCGACGCAGTTGATGAAACAACCTGGGAAGCGTACCCGAATGGAATCCGGTGCGCAGAAAGTGCAGCATCGTTTCACCATGGTGTCCTACGGGCACGGACGACAAGAGGTGTGGCCGATTGGCGGCGTAGAGTCGCCAATTTTCTTTAAGTTCCCAGACCAAGAAACCAATCACACCGGGAATTAAGAAAATCGTTGACCAAACAAGGGCATTGGCACGGGCTGTCCCTACGTACGGAGAGATTACTTTGACGACATCGTAGCCAATTGGAATGAGCACTTTGTGGGACACAGTTACCACAGGAAAATGTTTGATCGGGTTGATCTGCGGCTCAATCAACAAAGTAAACGCGAACACCACGACGTAAGCGATAAACAACCAAACGGTCCCAGCCAGCAGCTTAATCCCGCCTACGAATCGACTATCCCCTGTACGGAACCTTAAGAACTCGTCCACCGAATAGACGACCCTTTCGAGCCCGACGAACAACCGGTGAAACGTGTCCATGACCCAGTCATATACCGCTGCGAAGACTCGAATACGAAGGTCATGCCAAAGCCGTATGAGCAGGTCGCCCACAAGCTCTTCAAGATATCTGCCGACGCGAGAATTCAAGAACAAAGCCGTCGCCAGAAAAATTTCCAACAGGAAATGTCTCGACAGTGTACTACTCGAGGTTCGCAGCGGACCGATCAATCCTATCCCATAGGCAAACAACGTTACCAAAGCGGGAATCAACAGGTAACTGCGGAACGCAGCATACGTGGGGCTTCGCAGGATGTCACGCACGATCGGAGAGCGCAGAATGACTGCAGGAACGTCTACCAGCAAAATTCGGATTGCGTGCCAAATGCCTACGGTAAGATCGCGCCACCATAAACGAAATCGTGTTGAATGCATCAGCAATAGCAGCGACGTTCCCAACACAAGTACGGCTGCGAGGTAGGGGATATCGACGACAGAATCAGCGTGACTTGCTTCCTTCGAGTGCCCCGGTCGGCCCATGGCGATATCGATCAAATGCCGTAGAAACGCCAAGACGACGTAGGCCCCTCCAAAGGGAATCACCAAATATTGCGTCAACCAGCGTCCCGTGCGGGTACCAAACGCCAGGGAGCTCAAACGTTGTGTCGATCGGAGATAAATTGCACCCGGCCGATAGATTCCACCCAACGTTCGGCCCATCTCTCGATCCACTCGCAGCAACAGGTCTCCACCCAACAATTCCCGGGCACCCGCTAAGTCTGGCAATTTGATGTCGTTTTTGGAAAGAGAATCTCTTAGGTGACCTAAATTGGCAACCCCTTGTTCGACAATATGATCGAGTAATTCTTCCACAACATTTTGGCGTGAAACGCGTTCCGGCACGTTCGCTGGCACTAACCCAACACGATCGAAAACATCCACAATTAAGGGACGGATCCGATCTCTAGCGCGTGTTTCCGCGAGTTGCGTCGCTTGGCTAAGTACTGTCACTAGTTTTGCACGTTGCTCGGCGGCTATCCGAGTTCCCGGTACTCGGCGCAATGCCGAACGGAGATGCTTGGTGATGAGTACTTCGCGCAATAAGGGCAAGGGGATCCGCAGCGGACTGCGGCCAAGACTTCTACACCAGTCAATGAGGTTTACCTGAAACACACCCCGTTCGTATTCCACGCATACTTTTTGCAAGTCGTACAGGAGCCTGGCTTCAACCGTCCAAAATTCCTTGGTAGCAGGAATTAGCAACGGTTGGAATACATTCGTCCATTCCTGAACGTCGTCCTGCGAAAGTCCCAGGATCGGTTGCAATCGGCGTACGACACTTTGCAACTCGTCGACAGCCGCTTGTGCTTCTTCGCCCGAATTGGCTTCTTCTGCCAGTCGAGCGCGCAAAATGGCAGCCCGTATTCCGTTGCCCCGCGAAACTGCGCGGACAGCTCGAGAAATATGCTGTTTCGTTCTAGCCCGAATGCCACTTTTGGAAACCGGTGCCGAATGCACGATTTCGTCGGCTGCTGTGGCCACAGCAGTTTCCGCGAGCGGGGAGGTATCGAGCTGACACGATTGCCATAACTGCGCGTGCGCAACATCCTGACTGAGTAACTCTTCCAGACGAGTCCAGTGGCGGACGCAGGGAAAACGCCACTGCCGGTCTGCGGGCGCATAGTAGTGCATTTCCCAAAAACTGGCGACGAACTCGATATAGACTTCGCGATCGTCCGCTTCCGGAAAGAGCAGATTCTCGCGAGACAACACGGTACGAATTTCTGAGAATTCCTGTTGTCCGATCTGTTCCATCCGCTGGGTTATGTGCCGATCGGTCGCCTCTAGCGGCGGCAAGAAACGATCCAGCTCCATATGCAGGCGACCATGGAAGAGGATTCGGGAGTATTCGGCAAGCCATCGCTCCTGCGGCTCGATCTCGCGGAGGGATTCCAAGCCCGGCTTGGCAAGCAGAATTACCTTCCAAGGCAAATCGGTCGTCGGCGCCAATTCTAACTCGTCCCACTCGACGTAGGCAAGCAAACGCGCCGTTTCAATGGTGTAGCAATGAGCGTGCGGGATCGCGATGCCAAGCCCGGCCAGGCGACGATCCAAACGAATCACACGCCGCAAGATGCGCGGCTCTACCAAGTGTGCATCTGGCGCTGCGATGCGCAAAGCACTCCGCAGAACGGCTAGCGTGGACTCCACCAGACTCCCTGCACTCACGATAGTCGAACCTCCGGGTTTCCGATGGTCGGGGCAGACCCAACGACCGTGCGGGACTTGCCGACTAGCGATACCTTAGCAGAATTCCCCTTCATCGATTAGCCCCACAGCCCAAAAGGGGATCATGGAAACGAGATGGCACCCGTCGGACCAGACGGGAATACTACGCGGGACGAAACACAAAAAAGACTGCCCCACACAGACAAAACGCCGCCCAAAGATAATTCCAATTGAGCGGCTGATGCATATAGAAAATCGCAAACGGTACAAATACCGAAAGCGTAACGACCTCCTGCAGGATCTTGAGCTGCGCTAGGGACATGCCCCCGAACCCAATTCGATTGGCGGGGACCTGAATCAGGTATTCAAAGAATGCGATTCCCCAACTTACCAATACGGCAATCATGACATGTCGGTGCTTGAGATTTTTGAGATGCCCGTACCAGGCAAATGTCATGAATACGTTGGACAAGATAAGCAACAGAACGGTCTTAACAATCACTGACATGGCAAATGCGTCCTCGCGGGTATCACTTGACGGGGCGGCTGTACGGCGGTAACCACAACCGGATACGCTTACGGTGCGGCGACATCCTACCCAAGCCCGGCGAGCTAGCACTAGGCGAATCGGTTTCGCTGCGGACACCTATTCCCAAGGATCTATATATGTGGCGCCCCAAGGACAAATCCACCAACCCGATTGGTACGTTTAGATCGTTGTGCAGTTGACGACCAAAGAAATTGGCCACGGCTAGGTTATACGATTTCGGCGATACGAGTGGGTGTTTCCCAAGCAAAACTCTTTTCGCCTATTCCCTTTTATTCTTCACCTAAGACCGCCCACGATCCCAATTCTTCGAGCGTTGCTCCAGCCTCGCTTATGCGACCGGCGGCCTGATGCCTAGCATGTAAATGCTCGGGCTCGCTCGACGCGGTAATGTTGGCCGACAATGCCAAATTTCTTACTTCGATGCGCGGAGTCGGTTCGTCACCTCCAGCAACACTTCCAACAATCACATTTAACAAAAGAGCATACCATGATAGACGTCGTCCCCGGTGATACACCGGTAGGTCATTGCATGGTGGGATGGAGCGACTCTTCATATTCCTATGTACATTCCATTCGATGAATTTGGTAACTCTGAACTCGAAGAGTATGCAACTTGTTTTGCGTTTGCCATTCGGCTCGTGCACGGAACCGACCAAGCATCATAATCGATCGATTATTTTCCTAATCACATCATGGTCGGTAGGATAGTGGGTTGGAATGAGCCGTCGCAGCGGAATCGGGATCTCATCCATACGGTAAGCGGTGCCCGGTTCATGGACGCCATAGATGGCCGTGGTTAGCTGGACGGTCGCATCGATCGTAGGGCGGCAGTTCGGATAATCCAAGGCGATCGTGGGTAAATTCGCCAGAGTCTGTTGCGCACGCAGCGAGAGGCTCGCTACCGCCTCCGAACCAACTAAGACACAGGCGTCTACTTCTCCTCGCTCTAACAATTCATTGGCGGAATATTCCCCAGGATTGTAGCGTGGGTATCCGCGCGCCAAATTCACCGCAAACGGGAAGCCGGTCTGCCAACACAAGACGGAATCGGCGCCCGTGACATCCCCGGGAATTCGCATCCTACGCGCTGTGAATCGCGTATGCGAGTTGAGTTCGGCTACGAGCCGCAACAGGACCTCGACGTTGGCATGCCCCTGCCCTTGCTGAGCAAGACCGAGGCCAAAAAAGACGACTCCGTAGCGACAGTTGGCCATTCGATGGGCCAATGACCGGATTGCTGTGTGGTCGACACCAATTTCCAACGAATCCGGGATAGCGATCTGAGACAACGTTTGACGTAGCGCACAGATCAACTCAAAATCAGCACCCGATTTTACTTGAATGAACGTATCTGCGAGTTCACTCGTCGCTGTCGGTAAGGAGTCAATCACCACTAAATGTCGGTCTTGTCGACCGCGTGGCACAAACTGACCGATAGGATCCAGGGAATATCGTTCGAGGTGACGAGGGTGACTCACGACCGGATCAGCCCCCCAAAAAACGACGAGATCGGCCCTGTTGCGTACCTCACCCAGAGAGCACGTCGACTCACCCACTTGTTGGATCGCCATAATCGATGGACCATGACAAACGGAAGCTGTCGTATCGATGCAGCCGCCAAGAACATCGGCCAAGCGAACTGCCGCTCGTTGCCCCTGTGTGCTGCTCCTCGACAGCCCGAACACCAAAGGCGCATGGCTGGAACGAAGTATGTCAGCGGCCGACGTAATCGCATCGAACAACGGAACCGACTGACGTTGAACACGGGCAACGGGCGGTGGCGACCACTGTAACGCCGCAAACCAAGGTTGCGCCAACGTACAAGCGTGATCAACCTGAGCAATATTCTCACCGTCGAGATGAACCGTCAGATCGTCGCAAACACAACCGCATACGGTACACGCCACGTCATTTTCACGGATTGAGCCCATTAACTTCCCGGGACCAGAACAATCCTCCGGCAATAAATCACAAGTCTGTACGTTTTCCATGTCGCTACGCGAGAACTTCCGTAACGACGCGGGCTGGATGAACCCCGGTCAGACGTTCATTCAAACCATCCCGCGTTAAATAGAGTCGATCATAGTCCAACCCCACCAAATGCAGCAAAGTTGCATGCCAATCAGGTACGGAAACCTGTCCATTGACGGCAGAAAATCCCAGTTCGTCGGTTTCTCCATAGACCGTGCCTCGCTTAATCCCAGCGCCTGCCAACCAACAGCAAAAGGCATTCTTGTTGTGGTCACGGCCGGAACGTTTCGCATCATTCCCCGACAACTGCGCGATCGGCAATCGACCAAATTCGCCTCCCCAGATGATCAAAGTGCTATCCAACAGACCTCGCTGCTTCAAATCCTCCAGCAAGCCTGCAATCGGTAGATCGGTACGAGTACAGGCCGAACGTAGTCCTTCCTCCAAATTCGAATGGTGATCCCAAATCTGTTGATTGATATACAATTGCACAAAACGGACACCTCGCTCCACAAGGCGTCGCGCGATCAAACATCGTCGACCGTAAGAAGCCGTAACTTCGTTGTCGATGCCGTACATGGCTTCAGTATGGGCAGTCTCTTGGGACAGGTCGAGCGCTTCGGAAGCGGCAAGTTGCATGCGCGCCGCCAGTTCGTAACTCGCGATCCGCGCAGCCAGACGCGGATCTCCATGCCGTTCTTGCAAATGCTGTCGATCGCGGGCGGTCAACACGGCACGCTCGATAGCCTCCACATCAGCGGGTCGAGCGTTGTCGGGATGTAGATTTAACACGGGCGATCCTGTAGAACGAAATCGCGTACCTTGAAATTGTTGCGGCAGGAATCCCGCTTGCCAGTTTTCTATTCCGTTGATTGGCAATCCTTGGGGATCATCAAGTACAACGTATGCCGGCAAGTTCTGATTCTCACTACCCAGACCGTAGACAACCCAAGAACCCACCGTAGGGTTCCCCGGCCCCATCTTGCCAGATTGCATGATGTAAACGGCAGGCTCATGAGTGATGTTCGTGGTCTGCATCGAACGGATAATGGCAACGTCGTCCACATGCCGCGCAAAGTGCGGCATCACCTCAGACACCCACATTCCGGATTGACCGTATTGCGCGAATTTAAACGGGCTGCGCATGATTGCCCCCGCGCTTGACAAGTTCTCGATTTCGCCGGCAATCTTGTCATAATGCTTCGTGCCATGCAGCTTATCCAACATCGGCTTAGGGTCGAACAGGTCCATCTGACTCGGTCCGCCATTCATATAGAGATGAATGACCGATTGGGCGCGCACCGGGAAGTGAGGCTGTCGTGGACTCAGACTCGTGTAGGGCATATCGGAGTGGGCCGGCGTTCCGGCAAACACACTGTCGCCAAGCAAGCTTGCCAGCGAAGCACCGCAGAGGCCACCAGCCATGGATTGCAGAAAACCACGGCGATGCAAGTCAGTCCACATAAAGAAACTCCGCTGAATTGAGGATTGCGTGGCACCAGTTCGACAGCGCGCGCACGACTGCGGTCCGCGGCATGGAGCCTGCCGGCGCAACTGGTTCCGATCCAACCAAACGGGCGTCGTATGCTTCCCATGCCTCGGTGAGGTCGCGCAGTGCTGTGACGCCCGTCTTCAACTCAGTGGCCGTCGCGGGACGTCCCAACGCGATTCGATGGGCAACCTCCACTTGGGATTCCGGGGTATCCGCCGCCAATTCCACAACTCGATCCGCGAAATGCTCAGCCAGTTCCTCGACCATGCCATTGTTCCATAGATACAAGGCCTGGGTCGCGACCGTCGAATCGTGGCGTTCGGAACAGTTAGGGTTCATGGCCGGAAAATCAAAGGTCTCAAGATGTGTGACAACGACCTTACGCTGCTGCTGCAAATAAATACTGCGGCGCCAACCTGCCGAGCCTCGTCGCGGCGTCGTTAGACCGTCATTACGCAGTTCAACGCCATCCGGTGCCCCTCCCCGCCGCGGGTCCAATTGACCTGCCACCCACAAGAGAGCGTCGTATAGCTGATCTGCCGACAAGCGCTGACTTGGCATGCGTGACAAATGGACGTTCTCTGGATCCAATTGCTTGACCTCTGCTGCAACCATGGAAGATTGTCGGTAGGTTGTACTTGTAACCAACAGTCGATGCAGGCGCTTAACGCTCCAATCATGCGCAACGAAATCTCTCGCGAGCCAGTCGAGCAACTCCGGATGCGACGGCGGGGAGCCAACTTTTCCAAAATTATCCAGCGTGCGCACCAACCCCGCGCCGAAGTGGTGTTTCCAAATTCGATTGACGAAAACACGTGCCGTCAACGGGTGATCCGGATGCGTGAGCCAACGGGCGAATGCCAATCGCCGTCCCGTCGATGAGGCACCGGGCCAGGGCGGCTCCACCACGAATGGAGTACGACCATCTGTCAATACCGAAGGCACTCCCGGCCCAATCAGTCGCCCCGGCAGTTGGAAGTCTCCCCGGCGATAAAGGTACGTCGGAGACGGATCGCCGCGGTCCCAGAGAGCGTGGATGGTAGGTTCTGGAGGTAAGTCTTTTTCCAATTGCTCCATCTGTGACTCGGTATCCAGCAAGAATTTTTCATATTCGGCGTCCAACTTTCTCAATTCCCGCTGCGATATCGTTAGCTGCGCCTCAAATTGTTTCGCCAAATCCAATTGCGCTGGCGAACGATTCGCTTGCGGCGTGGCCAACATTGCCAGCAAATCCGACCGCTGCTCCGAAGGAAACTTTGCTATTCGCTGCTCGACGTAACGCTGCGTGTCACTTGCGGTTCGCGCACGAAGGACCTCTCGCAAAATCTCCAACTGCTGGTCCACCTTGGCCTTGGCAGCTTCCCAAGGCACTCGTTCTTCTGGTCGGTTACACGGTAGTTCCCGCTGAATACGTTGCCCTTCGCTCAGACGGGAATCCCAATTGCTTTTCATCCAATCGTATTCATCAAAGGCTCCCTTGAAGATCGAAATCAATCGATAGTAGTCGCGTTGAGGTAAGGGATCAAATTTGTGGCTATGGCAGCGAGCACACTTGATGGTCAGGCCCATTACCGAACTTCCCAAGATGTCGATTTCGTCGGCGATGACATCCAAACGATCTGGAATGAAATTGGTGACGTTGCGCCACGTGGGATCAGGAGCCATCCTTAAGAAGCCTGTAGCGACTAGGTTGTCGTAGTGAGCATCCGTCAGTTGCGGCGTTGCGCTATAATCGGCCAATTCGTCACCCGCCAGCTGCTGCTGAAGGAATTGATCATATGGCTTGTCGCGATTGAATGCGCGAATAACGTAGTCGCGGTAACGCCAAGCGTAGGGTCGTGCCAAGTCCTGTTCACGTTTTCCGTCCGAATCGGCATACCCCGCCACATCGAGCCATACTCGGCCCCATCGCTCGCCGTAATCGGGCGATGCCAAGAGTTGGTCCACCAGCTTTTCGTAGGCCAATGGATCTCGGTCTTCCAGAAAAGATGCCAATTGCTCCGGAGAAGGTGGTATTCCCAGGAGATCAAAACATACACGTCGCAATAACGTGGCACGATCGGCTGGCGCAGCGAACGAGAGTCGACGCGACTCAAGCTGGGCGAGAACAAACGCGTCCACCGCATTGCGGACTGGATCGACGCCCGTAACTACGGGAGGAACGGCTCTGACTGGAGCTCGAAAAGACCAAAAATCGCGGTCTTGATCGGTAACCAAAAGATCGGATTCGTTGCCTGCAGTATCGGCAACGACATCACCTTCCCTTGCACCCGCCGCAATCCAACTGCGTATCGTTTCTAGTTCGCTGACATCGACTTGTTTCACGCTCACTTCAATCAGTCGATCGATCGGCGGCATTTCGTGGGCCGCGATACGTTGCACAATCAGGCTGCGTTCCGGATCGCCAGCCTGCACGATCGGCCCTGATTTCCCCCCCCGCATGAATTGGGCATAGGTATGCAAATCCAAGTCCGCCTCGTGCACGCGCGGGCCATGACAAACAGTGCAATGCCGCAATAGAATCGGCAGTACCGCATGAAATGAATTTTCTTCAGGAGAACCTCCGCCGCTATCTGCGCTCAAAGAACGTTGGCTCACAGCGCCCGCTGCGATCCACCCGCGAATCTGCTCGATTTGAGCTTCCGACAGACGATCTGCGTCTTCGGCGTCAGGAGGCATTGATCCATCGAGTATCCTTTCGAACAACAGGCTCTCCGTCGGTTTTTGCGGCTCGACAACAGCGCCGGACTCGCCGCCGGCCAGTAGGCTGGCCGCGGTCCTGAGGTCCAGATCGGCCTTGCGAACCTCTCCTCCGTGGCATCGCACGCATTTAGCCTGCAGGATCGGCAGGACGCTTGTTTCGAACAGTGGCGCCGTCAGAGCGGCCTTTGCGCCGGGTCGATCCAACGGCTCACTTGCAGCGACAACACCCAAGCTGGCCACCAGCACCGCCCCGACATGGCCGATGCACGAACATGCCGCGGCCAGCGTGATGCTGCGGCAGAAGCGGGGAAACTCCACAGTTACCAGCAATCGCATTCCCAAGCCCGCGGAAATTCGCATGTAACCAATGGCCTTTAAGCAGTGTGGGCAAGCTGAGTACCTGCCGAACAAGCACGTCACGGCAGGCGACCACTTGTAGTATCTTACCCACAATGGCATCACGCTGCCACATCCCGGTTACAATAGAGAGAAGCTCGTAAGGCAGCACGAACTATCCTGCAATCCAAGCGATCCACCTTCGCTCCCGGACTGCTGCGCGTTGTCCTACTTGCCCGTGGCGTTATCATACTTGCCGGTGATAGCCGACAGAGCCTAGGATGAACGCCGCCTAGGATGGACGCGCCGACCATGACCGCCATCGGCCTGATTGGTTCACAGTTCAACACAAGTGGTACGACTTCGTACGTTCCATACGTTATTCGCCGTGAGTTCCCATGCTCAAAAGAGTCGCCCTACTGATAAGCTTGGCATTGGCAAGTCAAGCGACGGCACAACAACCGGTTAATTTTAATCGGGATGTACGACGGATCCTATCGGATAAGTGTTATGCATGCCACGGTCCGGACCAACGACACCGGCAAGCAGAATTGCGACTTGACGTTCGTGACTCGGCCGTCGAAACTCGCGATGGGCGTGCGGCCATCACGCCAGAACATCCCGAGACGAGCGAATTGATGGCAAGGATCGAGAGCCAAGATCCCGACACCCGCATGCCGCCACCCGACCAGGGAAAACAACTGACCGAACGCGAGATCGAGACCCTGCGGACTTGGATTTCGCAAGGGGCTCCCTACGCCGAACATTGGTCCTTTCTGAAAGTCGGCGAAGTACCTCTGCCGACGGTCAAGACCCCCAGTGCCGTACGCAACGGAATCGACACGTTTGTCGTGCAGCGATTAGAGGAACACGGCCTGACTCCGTCGCCAGAAGCAGATAAAAGCACGTTGATCCGACGACTGTACCTCGACTTGGTCGGCTTATTGCCACCGCCGGAGGACGTTACGGAATTTTTGCTCGACCACCGCTCGACTGCATATAACGAACTCGTCGAGCGTCTGCTCAAGAGCCCTCACTATGGTGAGCGGTGGGGACGGCATTGGCTGGATCAGGCTCGCTACGCGGACTCCAACGGTTACACGATTGACGGTGAGCGGTTCATGTGGCCGTATCGTGATTGGGTCATCAAGGCCTTGAATCTCGATATGCCCTTCGATCAATTCACCATTGAGCAACTGGCGGGCGACCTGTTGCCCCATCCGACCCGCGAGCAGATCCTCGCGACAGGATTTCACCGCAATACTCTCATTAATCAAGAAGGGGGTACTGACCCGGAACAATTTCGCATTGAAACCGTGATGGATCGCGTATCGACGACGGGCGCCGTTTGGATGGGCCTGACGGTCGCATGCGCCCAATGTCACACTCATAAATTCGATCCGATCAGTCAACGCGAATACTATCAGATGTTGGCGTTTTTCAATCATGGGGCCGACGTCAACAATGTCGGTCCAACGATCGATGTGCATCCTGGTGAGCTATTTGCCGACTCGGTCGATCTCGACAGATTGACGGAACTACAGCGTGCCAGTAACGACGTGGATCAACTTGAATCCCAGCGGATCGAGCGGCAAAGGGCGTGGGAAGCGACGCAACTGGCCCACACACTCCCCCGGCAAGCTCCGGAAACCTTGGCCTGGACCACGTTAAAAATCTCTCAGGCGAAAGGCGAATCCGCCACGTTCAAAACGCTCCCAGATGATTCGGTTATCGCCACGCCGGGTGTCCCCCGAGAGATTTACGTCATCGAAACAGTTCCTCTCCCAGCTGGCACAACCGTTGCCTCGATCCAGTTACGCGTCATGCCAGACGAATCCCTACCGCAGCATGGGCCGGGACTCGCCTCTAACGGTAACTTTGTCCTGACGGCGTTGGAAGCCTATTTGGGTGATGAACGGCTGTCGCTCGTATCGGCCAGCGCATCACGCGCACCAGTGACCCATCCTGCAATTGCACTGATTGATGACAATCCAGGCACAGCCTGGAAAAGCGAAGTGGACACTTCTTCCACCGACGATTCGCAACGCGAGTATACCGCCTGGGTATCGCCGGCGAATCCGGTCACGACGAACGGAAGGCCGCTCAAGTTTTTGCTTAAACATGAACTCAATAACGATTACAATATCGGACGTCTGCAATTGTCGATCAGCTCGGTGCCGGTCGACGCAGGTTCGGATGTAGGTTTTATGTCGGCTCTTCGTACACCAACGGATAAACGGACTAAAGAACAGGAGCAAATTCTTACTGCGGCTTTTGCTTCGGTCGATACGGTTTGGAAGGAAGCGAAGGCCCGCGTCGAACGTTTTCGCACGGAGCTCCAATTGGGTCCGGCCGTCAAGTCGATGGTCATGCAGGAACTCCCCTCGCGGCGTGCCACGTACTTGTTGACTCGCGGTGATTTCTTGCAACCGGATCGGGAAGGTGGAACGATCGAGCCCGACGTTTTTCAGATACTCCCCAAAATGGATCCGGTGCAAAGCCCCGACCGCCCCACCCGTCTCGACCTTGCTCGATGGTTAGTACGCGCCGACAACCCACTGACTCCACGAGTCACTGTCAATCGCATGTGGATGCATTATTTTGGTCGTGGGCTTGTCGAAACAGAAAATGACTTTGGTTCGCAAGGTTCGCCGCCGACTCACCCTGAATTATTGGATTGGCTGGCGTCACAATTCATTGCCGAGAGTTGGTCGCAAAAGGCGATCCACCGATTGATTGTTACTTCGGCTACGTACCGGCAATCATCCTATCATCGCGCCGAATTGGAGGCCATCGATCCGCTGAACTTGCTACTCGCTCGGCAAAATCGCGTCCGGCTGGATGCAGAAATTGTCCGTGATGTCGCGCTCGTGGCCTCTGGAAAATTCAACCCAACGATCGGTGGCCCGAGTGTTCAGCCTCCGCAACCGGAGGGCGTCTATTCGTTCACGCAGAACCGCAAGGAATGGCGTGTCGCGACCGGCGACGATCGCTATCGCCGAGCAATGTATACCAAGTTCTATCGCAGCGCGCCGTATCCTACTTTGACCACGTTTGATTCACCGGACTTTCAGAGCGTTTGCACACGGCGCGCCCGATCGAATACCCCTCTTCAAGCCTTGACGTTATCCAACGATGAAGCGATGTACGAATTTGCGCAGGGATTCGCGGATCGTATCCTGGCCAACATTCCCGAGGCAAGCGATAAAGACCGGACCGACGACGGTATCCGTTTGGCTTACTTGGTCGCATACGCTCGGCCACCAAATCGACCGGAACTGAATACCGCTCGCGATTTTCTGCAGCAGCAACAATGGAATGCAGCGGCAACGGAATTGACCGCTACTCAGAAAGCCGCTTGGACTGCTCTGGCGAGGGCGCTGATCAATACCGATGAGTTCATCACACGGGAATAATTTCCATGCCAAGTTCAGTACCCCATTCCGCAAGTTCCTTGAATGCCTACAACGATTTACTGGCAACGCGACGTCATTTCTTTAGCCAATGTCGCGTTGGCCTGGGGGCCATCGCACTACAACAGTTACTATCCGATCAAGCTCTCGCCAAGTCGGTTCCTACCCAAGTAACCAACCCGCTATCGCCCCGCCCGGGCCATTTCCCAGCACGAGCGAAGAACGTGATTTTTTTGTTCATGGCTGGCGGGCCTAGCCAATTTGATCTATTCGATCGCAAACCCAAGCTGATGGAGCTGGATGGGCAACCTGCGCCCGAGTCCTTCTTTCCGAAGGACAAGAGTTTTGCCTTTATTGGCAAGGGAGCCAAGCTGCTGGGATCCAGTCGCAAGTTTCAACGCTATGGTGAATGCGGCATGGAACTGAGCGAGTTGGTTCCACACATGGGTCAAGTGGCTGACGACCTCTGCTGGATGAAGGGAATGCAAACCGATGTGTTTAACCATGGCCCGGCCAAGCTTTTCATGAACACCGGCTTTCAAGTACCCGGACGACCCAGCATGGGCTCTTGGGTCACTTATGGTCTCGGCAGCGAATCACAGGACCTTCCTGGCTTTGTCGTGCTGCAATCGGGGCCGCGCGGACCACGTGCCGGAAACGCCCTGTGGTCGAGTGGTTTCTTACCGACATCGTTTCAGGGAGTTCCATTCCGAGGTGTAGGCGATCCGATTCTCAATCTTCGCAACCCGCAAAACATCACACCGAACCAGCAACGGCAGTTTGTAGACCTGGTCGGACAACTCAATCGAATACGGTTCGACACAACCGGTGACACCGAAATTGTGACCCGTATCAATGCGTATGAGATGGCGTATCGCATGCAGTCGAGTGCTCCGGACTTGATGAACACATCGTCCGAACCGGTAAACGTTTTGGAACGATACGGTGCCAAGGTGGGCGAAAACTCGTTTGCGAACAATTGTTTGCTGGCGCGACGTCTCATCGAGCGTGGCGTCCGGTTCGTTCAGCTTTACCATACCGACTGGGATGACCATGGCGGACCCGGCGCAAACCTTGGAGCTCCCTTCGTTCAACGTTGCCTGGAAGTCGATCGGCCGGCCGCAGCACTCATCCATGACCTCAAGCAAAATGGCCTATTGGACGAAACGATTGTCGTTTTCGGTGGTGAATTTGGCCGCACGCCCATGGGCGAACTTCGAGAAGGTATCGCCGGTCGAGATCATCACATCAACGCGTTTACGATGTGGGCGGCCGGCGGCGGATTTCGAGCCGGACACATCCATGGCCAAACCGATGAATTAGGCTATCACGTGACCGAAGGGGCGATGCATGTGCATGATCTACACGCCACGCTGTTGCATTTGCTCGGATTTGACCACGAAAAACTCACCTATCGATTTCAGGGACGCGACTTTCGACTCACCGACGTGCACGGAAAGGTCCAACACACGCTCCTCACGTAGGCAATCAAGACCCCTGGTAACCCGCCCGCAGGAACGAGAAAACCACGCCTCGGAAGATCACCAGGGGCCGAACCACCACCAGTTGTGTCACGATTTTTTTCTTGAATTCGGCTTTCGCAACGTGTAGATTGTAGACGGATCCGCCGAACTCTGAGAGCGACGCGGTCACGCCAATGCGTCTGACAATGCTCGATTTCTCTTTTTTGCAGGGGGCTTTTTCAATGCGGAATTACCAAACAACAGTCGTTTTACAGTTGGTTGCACTGATCGCACTCGTTGCTGGGTCGGGACAGTCCAGTCTCGCCGTGAACGCCACTTGGTCCGACGAACTCATCCTGGAGCCCAGCAGTCCGCGACTCGACGGCACGACTTGGCGCAACTGCAATGTTCCGCGTTGGCAGGGCTTCTGCGAAGCCGATGGAGACGTAGCGCAAATCATCGCGATGGGAGGAAGCGGGGCAAACTCGACTTGGGTCATGAATCCATCGGACACTAGAACGGGCGGCATCACCAATTGGGATGGCGACGAAAGTCCGGGTGCCCACGTAGGACCGCTCGTCAACTATACGAATATGACATTCCAATTTCGGTTCAAGCTGACCGACTGGGAGCCCGACGCGTCATTGGACGGACAAGACGAGGATGGTCTGTTTATCGACAATAACGTCTGGGAAATTTCCCAGGAACACTTTGGAGCCGTACGCTGGAATATGACCTTCGGATATGAGCGACGGCCGAATAATGACTTTGGATTTGGACCGAGCTTTGGCAAATCAATGAATCTTAGCTATCTTGGCTTGGACCTAGTGGGTCAGGACCCGGTCGTCGGGGGCGGCCACAGAAACATCAAGCACGCAGACTTCCCGCTAGTTAATGATCAATGGTTGGTTATCCGAGTCGTCACCGACCAAACGACTGCTGGTAGCGAAACGTTGACGCTGTTTGCGGGCGCTGATGAAGCCTCGCTCACACAGTTGGGAGATCCGCTCGATTATCCAGCCGGCAATGGGCCCGGTTTGTTTCCGACCTACGCCGTTGACGGCGGCTTCAAGATAGTGAAAAACGGAGCATGGGCGGGCGTCGAACTCGACTACCTGAGGGCCTTCCGGGGCGTTCTCACGCCGAGCCAAAGTCTCGCCCCCACCGTCGATTTCAATAACGACGGTACAGTCGATGGCGCGGATGTCGCTGTTGTGTACAACGCATGGGGTACGCTTACTTCGGCGAACGTCGCCAACGTGACCGGTGATGAAAATGTCGATGGCGCCGACCTCGCAGCCGTTTTCGACGGTTGGGGAACCACGGATGCTTCTCCCGTGCCTGAACCGACGAGTATTGGACTCATTGGATTGGGCTTCGCCGTTGTATTGTTAACGCGACGTCGTTAGCCCAATGATCGCCCGGAATCTCATCCTTTAGCGGAAGGATTCAGCGCGCACCCAAAATCACGGTGCCGCTGACGAGCGTCCGAGGCCAAAGATCCTGGCCATCCGCAGCCCCGCACGACGAGACCACGCAATATCTCCCAAAAATGCGTGGCAGGATTGGCAAACGTCAATCGATCAATCGGACTGCGATCAATGGGACTGGGCGTTTCGTCTCGCGGCATTTAACCCCGTCCGCGTGATATCTCCATCGCAGAGGGCACGATTACCGGCCGCTACCGGTGGATCTCAAAAATTGCCCCTCCAGACCGCCGGTTACTGGGTGGTTCAAAAAACTTGCCAAATTTTCCCATTTTTTATGTTCGGTTCCGCCACGCAAGGCGTCGTAGTGAGTTGAAGGGAAAAAGGACCCGAGATCACTCTGCCGTACCCCAGCGATGGTTGCTCGGCCGAGCGGGACTTTTCACCCGATTTGTGCCTCGAAAAATCAATTTACACAAGGAGAATAAAGATGCCAGAAGACCGAAATGGTTACGAAATCGACTCGCACGTGGAGGGGATCTACTACTGTAAGACGGAATGTGGTCGGCGGTGGTTTTCCCACGTTGAAAGCCGAGGAGCGAAAGGTGAGCCGACCGAACGCGAGGATGCGGAGCGAGAAAACACAGAAAGGTGGAAATTCTTCGAAGATCGTCTGAGGTTCTTAGCATCGATTTTTGCCATCGATATTTTTGACTACTCGCTGTTGATCGACGAGATCCACACCCTGTTGCGTAATCGTCCGGACGTTGCCCAGCAATGGACCAAAGAGGAATTGGCTTACCGATGGGTGATACTCCATTCTCCCGAATTGAAATTCCCGGACACATCGGACGGGTCGGAAGGGTTTGGCGACATGCGCACCAAGTTGAGCAGCATCTCGTATTTTCAGGAACAGTTCCTCGAACCGGTCGCCCGCGAGATCCACCGTCGCAATCGGGGTAAGGGCCGATTTGTGAAGCCAACGTTCCAATGGCATCCGATCGAAGGGCCTGCGGATACTCTGGCCTGCAGCGTTTACTTAGCGTCGACAGCCCAACAAGCCGGACTGGAAAAAAACCTAGGAGAGCACCCGTATTCGTCCTATTCACGACGCATGCAGGGTGACGATCAGTGGCTAGCACCCCTTTTCTGCGCACCGGCAACGCGACCATAAACTTCGATGTCGCATCCAAACGACAAACACGGAGATGAACCAATCGAGATTCCGCGTCGGTGCGTCCCGAATGCATCGGGCTTGAGAACCCACCGGCGCGGATCCCTGGTACCCAATATAAGTCGTTTGAGGTAAAATTTTATACTTCCCGCCAATGCCGTTTCGACATCCCTTATGGTTCAACCGCAAGGTAAATTCCATGACGACCCTTCCACGATCATCAAATAGCCACAGTCGCCGGTTCCGTAAATGCAATTACAACCGACGACAGTTCTTGGGCGCAGGCATAGCCGGCCTGGCTGCAACGTCGTTCGGAATACCGTTCCTGATTTCACGGCATGCGCTCGCGGCACCTGGTCGGCCCGGGGCTAACGATCGCATTGCCGTGGGGGCGATTGGTGTCGGGCTCCGTGCCTCCCTATTGCTAGAGCAATTGCCGGAGTCGGCTCAGATTATAGCGTTGTCGGATTGTAACCTGCCCCGTGCCGAAGCCTTCAAGGAGAAAATGAAAGGCGCCTGGCCTCTCCATCAAAACTATCACGAACTACTGGCGCGAAAGGATGTCGATGCCGTCATTGTTGGCACCGGAGATTTCCAGCGCGTTCTTCCTTGTATCCACGCTTGCCAGGCAGGTAAGGATGTGTATGCCGAGAAGCCGCTCACTCTTTACATCAGTGAAGGACGCGCACTGGTCAATGCCGTACGTAAGTACGACCGTGTTTTGCAAGTCGGAACGCAGCAGCGTTCGATGGAAATGAATCGCATCGCTTGCGAACTTGTGCGCAATGGAGGCCTTGGGAAACTGTTGGAGGTCCGTGCCATGAATTACGCAATGGGGAAGCCTTCACCTGCTACACCCTTCCCCGAATCGCCAGTCCCCTCAGGACTCGACTGGAACCTTTGGCTCAACCAGGGAGCTGAGCGTCCCTACCACGAAGAATGGATGTCATGGATGAGTTGGCGTGAATTTGCCGGAGGCGAAATGACCAATTGGGGTGCCCACGGAGTGGACCAAATTCAATGGGCGTTGGGAATGGATGACACCGGACCAGTCGAAATCAAACCGCTTGGTGAAGGCCCCGGAAGTGAAGTAGCCATGCGTTACAAGAACGGATGTGAGGTCAATTTCGTGCTACAGCGAAACCACGGGCCTATGGGCGGAGCGGTCTTCGTTGGTGAAAAGGGGAAGCTAGAGATCAATCGCAACAAATTCTCTTCGAATCCACCTGAGATCGCCCAAGAGCTGTTGAAAAGGCTCGATGCTGCCGAAGAGGAGCGCAAGTGGAGCGATGACACGGCGTTGTGGCAAGCTCGTTGGCACATGCAAAACTGGATCGACTGCATCCACTCACGCCAACGGCCGGTCGCGGATGTGGAAATCGGTCATCGATCGGTGAGCGTTTGCCACTTGGCCAATATCGCCCGAATTGCGGCTCGACCCCTCCATTGGAATCCCGACACCGAGCAATTTGTCGGCGACGCGGATGCCAACAACTACCTCAGTCGGGCTCGACGCAAAGGATTCGAACTCCCTGCGATATAGCTCGATCGCGGCAAGACTTGCTGCCTGCCTTAGCTCCCGCTGTAGCAGTTGCGTCGCCGACGAAAGATCGCCAACAGCAGCCCTGCACCAGTCGCAAACAGACTCATAGGAGGCTCTGGGACTGCCGCCACGAACTCGGTAATTTTCGACTGAGTTCCGGATAGCTCAAATCCGATTCCAAATACATCAATCGGATCCTGCATCGTATCTTGCCAAATTCGGAACGACGCCGCGGTCGTTTCGATCCACGCATCGTACCGATGATTAGCGCCGTCTTCCCAGCCCAACTGCAGAGTAACGGGATCGCTGGTCGTTAAGAACACAGAACCGGTATCTGTTTGTTGAGTCGTTCCTTCCCACCAGGAAATCGTCCAGTCATACCGAGTGCTATTTCCGCCTGTTCCACGTTCCACGCCAAATGCAAGTTGCCCCAACGGTCCGGCCAGCAAACTCAACGAATTCCCGTGCACACCGATGTCGCCAAAATAGCCGACGGTTGCCGACTCACCCTCCGCAAGATCGACACCCATTTCCAGCAAATACGCGTTTCCTAATCCTGGCGTCACGCGCCAGTTAATGCAGGCGAGCGCCACGCTTCCGTCGCTCGTGCGATCTGTACTTCCGCTGTGGGCGCTGTCCATCGTGTATTGCGGGGATCCGCCACTCATCCAGCGTCCAACGGATTCGGCCGCCGTCCCTGTAAGGGGTCCATCGGGAAGCCCTTCTGTGGGTGGCACGAAACCGATACGTAGGCCATCGACATAGGTTCCCGCCAAAGTATCCGACAGGTTTCGACTGAATATCTGACCTTCAAACGTTTGGTTGGTGTAGGTTGTGAAATTTTCAACCACGTCCACAAACCAAGGATGTACTCGATCCAAAACTGGCTCGTAAATCAAATTGTTCCCTTGGTCGAGCTGAATACCGCGAAACGTACTCTGCGCGGTTGCCAGAGCAGAGAAGACACACAGGAAACACATTGATAAAACGCCGACAGAACGCTGGCAAGTCATGGTTGTTTGTCCGATTCCGATACAATGAGGCGATGAGTTGCGGAAAAAACTTGCAAGCTTCTACGAAGCTGCCAATTCGATTCCACTGTGACGAGAATGACACGCAACTCTAGGTCTGCCACGACGTTTGTCAAGCAAAACCGCCAGTATCGGTTATGCAGACTGTGCCAATTGTGCCTTGCAAAATGTGCCTAACACTGCGGCGACCGGATCCCCACGACGGGTAGTTGGCCGCAGAACTCGGGCTTTGCGAGCACTATTTGCGACAAACCGATCAATTGCTCACGAAAGCCTGCTTCGCAATAGGCCAAATAGTAGCGCCAAATCCGATGGAACCTTGGCGACGGCATGATCTCTCGAATCCGATTCAAGCGCAACTCAAATTGTTGACTCCACATTCGCAATGTCTGCGCGTAGTGATGAGCGAAATCGTGCAATCCGACGATGCGCATATCGGTCGACGATTGAATAGCCGCCAACATCGAGCCATGGCTGGGCAGACAGCCGCCCGGAAAAACGTACTTTCGAATAAAGTCGATACTGCGCAGGTACTCCGCGTATCGCTGATCAGGAATGGTAATCGCCTGGAGCGCCATCAGACCGGATGGTTTCAGAAGCTGCGAGCAGCAACGAAAGAATTCCGGAAGAAATTCATGGCCGACCGCCTCGATCATTTCCACGGAAACCAGTTTGTCATAGAGACCCGTCACTTGTCGATAATCTTGGTTCAAAAGCGTTATGCGATCTTGTAGCCCGGCAGCACGAACACGTTCGCCGGCGAATTTGTACTGCGATGGGGAAATGGTGGTTGTCGTCACATGTACGCCATATTTCTCAGCGAGGTGCAAGGCAAATCCACCCCAACCGGTCCCGATCTCCAAAACTCGATCGGAAGCGGAAATAGCGAGACTCTGCGCTAAGCGATCGTATTTTGCCCGCTGAGCCGTCTCTAATGAATCGCTTTCTGACTCAAATAGTGCGGCGGAATACGTCATCGTGGGATCGAGCCATTCTTGAAAGAAGTCGTTGCTGAGGTCATAGTGATCCGCAATATTGCGTCGACTACCTTGCAAAGTGTTTCGCCGCCACCGATGCCCCCAGACCGACGGGAACGCAACCCATTTCGAGATGGAACCTTGCAAGCTTGCGAGCCATTGCGCATTCTTGGCCGCCAGTTGAAGCAAGCCGACTAAATCAGCGGAATCCCACCAACCCTCGACGTAAGCGTCCGCCACGCCTAAACCACCCCCGAACAAGACTTTGCGATAGAACCGCGGATCGAGCACCCGCAGGTCGGCTCTCAAATCACCGACGGGTTCCGCTGGGAAAGTTTGTCGCCGCTCTTCGTCTTGGAACGAAAGTTGTCCGATCTGCAATCGCGCCAAACCGGCCCAGATCGCCTGACGCGCGAGGCGATCGTACCAATTCTCCGGCGACCGATGCCCTGCCCGTTCTTCGGATCGGCCTAGGGCGTCGGAGAACTTGCTTGGTTGCGTGGGTGGGGGAAATACGGACATTTTTTCATCCAAAGCCGAAGTGCTTGCCAATAAATAAGAGTTGATACTGATCCGCTCTGCCACGGGTTCTGCCGCAATAGGCGAAGCAAAGTCTGGTTGTTAAGTACCTGACGACGCATCCACATACGCGCCACAAAAGGTGGATCGATACAAGAAGTCTCGATGGTAATCCTCAACGTTTCTCCTGGGTCATTCCATCGCCAGTTGTAGTTGCCTTCGATTGGTAGAAAAGGAGAAACATGAAATTGCTTAGCTTGTTGATTGCGATAGCCTGATCGCACTGCATTCTGCTGACAGTCCAGTACGTAATAATGCGTTTCCAACCACGGTGTATTACTCACCTCCGCTACTATCGCCCGCAACGATCGATTTCCATCCTGAAAGCAGTAGTACAGGTTGAGCGGTGCAAAATAGTAGCCCCAATTTCGCGGAAAGGTTAAGAGACAAACGTTGCCCGGAACGCTAATCGACAATCGTCGTTCGACGAGTTGTCGAATACGATTCGCCCATTCTTCTGCATTACCCGATACTTCATTTGATGCAGAAGACGACCGGGCACCATCACGCAACTGAGGATGATCAACACCCCGAACACAGAACGGCGCAAATCGACGACTCGAAACCAAACTACATTCCCTGGAAATCCGATCGAATTCGGCCAAATCCAGATACAACATATAGAGAGGATAGCGAAACCTATTGGCGACAGGGCTAGACCTCCGATGCGACACAAAGCCTGAATAAAGACAACTATTCATGGCCTTGATCAACTCCCAATTGTTTAGCAACAGCGACAGCGCTGCGTACGCCATCTTCGTGAAATCCGTTCCCCCAATAGGCGCCGCAATAGAATGTATTTCGATCTCCTTGTATCTGTGGCAGGCGTCTCTGCGCCGCCCATGTTCCACGACTAAAGACAGGATGACGAAGTGTCACTTGCCGCAGAACGTAACGCTTCGCTATTTTTTGGCGAGGATTAAGCGTCACGAGTAGAGGGACGGTGGTATCGTGTCCCTGCAGCGAATTCAGCCAATAGGTCACTGTGGGTCCTTGTCCCGATTCAGGGGACACACGATAGTTCCAACTCGCCCAAGCAGCGCGTGACTGGGGCATTTGTCCGGAGTCCGTGTGTAACACGACGTCATTGTCTTGATAGTGAAAGCTTCCCAATATCGATCGTTCGTCATCACTCGCATCCGGCAAGAAACGCAACGCTTGATCCGCGTGCAAACCCAGGACGATTCGATCAAACACCCACTGGCGGCCCTGCGCGTGCAAGTTCACGACTTGGCCGTCTCTCTCTATCCGTTCCACGAGGCAATTGAGGCGAATGTCAAAACTCCCGTCCGATATCATGTGTTGAATGTACCTCTGTGCGCCACCCTCAATGGTATACCATTGCGGACGGTTACGTAGTTGCGTTAGGCCGTGGTTATGAAAGAACTGCAAAAGGAACCGCGCTGGCATCTTCAATATGTCGCATGGCTGGGCCGACCAAATTGCGGAAGCCATAGGCAACAAGTAGAGATCGCGAAAATCGTCAGACAATCGCTCGCGCTGAACAAACTCCCCGAGCGATTCATCTGGACTTGCTCCGAGCCAGGTAGCCGCCATGACTTCACGATTCACAACACGATTAAATCGAACAATACCGGCCAGCATACGATAGAACTGTGGCTTGATTGCGTTGGTCGGCTTGGCAAACAGTCCGCTCCAACGGCTCCCTTGAAACTCAATTCCCGTACGCGAGCAGCTAACGCTGAAGCTCATGTCGCTGCTCCGGACAGCAATCTGCCATTGGCGTAGATACCGACAGAAATTCGGATAGGTACGGTCGTTAAATACCATGAAGCCAATGTCGACTGGGTACGATTTCCCGTCCAACTGAATCGGCAACGTGCAAGCATGGCCACCCAGATAGTCTGCGGCTTCGAAGAGAACAACTTGATGCTGAGCGGCAAGTAATCGTGCAGCAAATAGGCCGCTCACTCCGCCCCCGACGACTGCAATTCGCAAGCCATTGTTAATAATGGAGCCATCCCTTTCGATTAGCCGTTAGCGGGTGCAGACGCTTCGTCCGCCGAGTTTCCCGCTGAACGATATCTTTCACGTAAGGTTCCTGCCCGACCTTCTACAAGTATCTCCCGAGGCACTTGTCGCAAGCCCCACACAACACCAAACCAGGAGAGCACGACCAGCACGTAATAGGTCGTATCGAATTCCCACCAATAAACCCCCTGCCGAGCCGACGCGGGGAAGCGATGGTGATTGTTATGCCAGCCCTCGCCCCCGGCCGCCAATGCCAGCCAGACGTTGTTTCGGCTATCGTCATCCGTAGCAAATCGACGCGATCCCCACGTATGAGCTAACGAATTGATCGCATAGGTTACGTGGTACAAGAGAATTGTGGAAACAACAAACGCCCATACCAACATCTGCCAACCACTCGTACCAGTAGATGGCACAGCATAGCCTACCCACCAGCCGATTCCGTAGACCAATATGCCGAACAGGACCGGACCAGTAAAGTCATAACGATTCAGTAGCACAAGCTCAGGGAAGCGGGAAAAATCTTTGACCTTCGAGTAGTCGGTCCGATAGTTTTTTTCCGTGAGAAACCAGCCCATATGACTCCATAGAAAGCCATGCTGATGCGGTGAATGGACGTCACCGTCGTGATCAGAATGACGATGATGGTCACGATGGTGAGCTGCCCACCAAAGCGGTCCCCGCTGGATTGCTGCACTGCCAAGGCAAGCCCCCACGAACTGAAACCATCGGGATGTCTTGAATGCCCGGTGCGAGAAATATCGGTGATAAAACGCCGTAAGTCCGAATTCTCGTAGTAAGAACGTAACAACGAGTCCGATGAGTGCGGCGGGCGAACAACCGACGACAAAAACAAAGCCGCACGCCAAATGCAGCAGAATGAAGGGCACAATCCGTCCCCAAGCGATTACATACTCCGTTTCGTCGGTCGAAGCAGTCACAGCCTGCGTCGACTTGCGATGCATTCGTTCGACCGACGGCTCACCGATTGGATCGATAACGCCTTGAGTACGATCGACTTGAAGAATTCCATCCTGGTCCATTGAGGCTCCTGATAGCTTTGTCGATCTAAAGCTGGGATTGTAGCTAACGTTGCAACTCTGTCACAAAGTTGACCAAATGCTGAAATTTATCGCCGTAAAACGAATAGCTCATGCTTTTGCGAAGGTCGGACGACAAGGCATATCCACCAACAGCGACGGCCGTTCCCAACTGCTGAGCCGATCGCCATAACTGTTCGTATTTGCTGAGAAAGGATTCCTTGTCTACCACGTGCGAAACGCAGATCCAGATCACGCGAGGACGATGAGCACTCATCGCGGCAGCAAGAGACTCGATCGGCACATTGCAACCCAACGAAGCGGCGTTCCATCCAGCATCACGCAAGATCACCTCCACCATGTGGGACGGGAGGGCATAGTGATCACCTTCCAAACCACACCCGATCGCACTTGGGGCATCCAAGGGCACCGGAGGGGTCCAATGGACCAATTCCCACAGCAGCGATACGACGATTTCACAGGCACGACGCTCTTGGTAGATTTCGAGTTGCCCTGCATGCCAGAGTCGGCCAATCGCCTCCATCGCGACAGCCAGGATCTCATCACAGATCCAGTCAATCCGACAACCGGCTAACCGTAGTTCCGCTAACAACCGGCGGCAAACGCGTTGATCTCCCTGTTCGAGCGCTAAATTAAAAGCGGCCCGCAGTTTTTCTTCACACTGAAACCGCCCAGCCACCGTAGCCGGTAACCCGATCTCTTCGGGGCGGATTAGCGCATAGCCATGTTTTTCCAAGAATTCCAAAATCGTGCACAACAGGAGCCGTCGGTGACCGCCGGCCGTCTTTAAGCTAGCAACCAACCCACGATCGCACCAACGTTTAACCGAGGACTCACTTGCACCAATGGCCCGTGCAAGCTGACGCGGCGACACAGACTGCATAAGAAACTCCAGATGACTGTTATGAACGATTGTTGTCCAACGGTTCAAATATGGCAAGGGGCGATTCGCCCGAGATGGCCAAAAAATAAAAGATAAAGCCCGGAATCTCTTGCCGGAACCGCCGAATTCGATAAAATCGACTACGAACGTTTTGAACGTTTAAAAAAACTGGAGGTAGTGCCATGCAGTCCATTCAGCCCCACCGCCGTAAATGTAGTGGCCGCCGGAGCCGGGCGGCCGGCGAAAGTCCGGTGAAATGCCCTAAATTGCTCGAGCGAATTGAGCGGTTGCTTCATTCCGAATTGTCGTTCTTGCCGAACAAGGCATTCGGCAGCCTGCCCGAAGACGAGGCGGAGCTCTTGGAGTCGCTCGACTTGAGCTCCTTTGAGCGACCCGGCCTGCGGCCGTCGATGCCGAGCCATCTCGCCAGGATGTGTGAAACGCAACTATTAAACGGCCAGCAGGAAGGCATTCTTTTTAGGCGGTTGAATTTCCTTAAATATCAAGCCAATCAATTGCGTGCTCGGCTGAATCCTCGAAAGCCAGACCGATCGCTAGTGGACCGCACGGAATGGCTCTTAGACGAAGCGTCACGAACTCAAGATGTTTTGGTGTCGGCCAACGTACGACTTGTGATGTCGCTTATCAAGCAGCTGAAAACGAAGGAAGTTACCTTTGACGAACTATTAAGCGACGGCATCGTGGCGTTAATTCGGGCGGTGGAAAAGTTCGATGAAACGCGGGGATTTCGCTTCAGCACCTATGCGACGATGGTGGTCCGTCGCGAGTTATTCCGGTCCATTGAGGCGGCGCACGTCAGTCACCGTCGATTTATTTCGGCCGATCAAAGCCAGTTGATCGAAAGTGCTTTTGTCTCGCATCTCCCGCGACTTCCGGCCGAACAATGGCGTACGCTGTACGAGACCTTGGAGTCGATGTTGGATGAACTTGACCCACGCGAACGGCAGATCATATCGGCGCGATTTGGCTACGAATCGATTGGCAGCAAGCCTTCGCTGCAAGCCCTCGCGAATTTGCTCGGGGTTTGCAAGGAACGCGTACGGCAACTCGAAAAGCGAGCGATGGCAAAACTCAAAGAAATGGCCAAAGTTCGCGGATTGGCCACTTTCGCGGAAGTCTATTTGTAAGTGACGTGCGAACCGAAAGTCATACGCGGAAACTGCGGGGTGAATTATTCTCGCAACCAATCGGGGGGCCGTTTGTCGAGAAATGCTTGAATTCCTTCGCGAGCCGACGGAGTGGTGCGGGCGGTCGCCATCGCGGCGGCACCTGTCGAAAGGAAAGATTCCAAATCCTCACCGACAGTTTCCAGCAGCACGCGTTTGGCCAGCGAAAGGCTAGACGGCGAATTCTTTGCGATGGCCTCCGCCAACTCATGCGCCCTTACCCAGAGGTCATCGGGCGAGACCACATCCAATACGAGCCCCAAGTCACGAGCTTGGTGGGCTGTAAGCGGCAAACCGGCGACGCATAGACGAGACGCGAATCCGGCTCCCCAGCGAAATGCCACAAGTGGTATAGCAGACCCGGCGACCAAGCCTCGGTTCCCCTCCGGAAACGCCCATACGGTTTGGGGGGTCGCCAACATGAGGTCAGCGGCCATCGCCAGCCCCGCCCCGGTTCCGAGCGCCGGACCAGGTAATGCGGCAATCACGACCTTGGGATGCCGCAAACAGCTCAAATACAGGTCACGAATTCTTTGTGCATCCTGGTGCCAAATCGCCGCTTGGCTGAGGGCTTCTTCTTCGCGGACCACGCCGACTTCCGCCAAATCTGTCCCGGAGGAAAACATGTCGCCGCTGCCGGTGATGATGATGCAGCGGACCGAAGGCTCTTGACGCAAATCGTCCAATCCCTGCAACAGCTGATCAACCACCGACCGGGACAGCGGATTCCGACGCGTCAGATCGTCGATCAGGATCGTGCCGCTCGGCGGATCCTTGCGCACGCGTACTTGTCCGGGCATTTCTCAGGTCTCCTGGGTGAGGTGATTTGGCAACACCTGTGGCCAGTATGCCACATAGTCCCCTTTGCCCGCAACCCATCCAATTTTTCTAAGTCCTTACAAAATAGAGCGTTACGGCCAACCCTACAGTCGGCCGAGCAGCATGGCACTCCTTCTGCTTTGGGTGGGATCGTCGGTCTAGCAACCACCTCCGATCGCCCCACCCGTGAAGAAGGAGTCGCCTGTGAGTGTCAAGCAATCCCGCACACCCGGTACTAAGAAAAAAATGGACCGCATGCCAGATTTGGACCTTGATGGAAATCTGTCCCATGACCTCCTCGTGGATGACGAGATTGCTCACGAAGTTGTGGACGACTCAATCGTTGACGACGATCTGGATGGGGAGTCATTTGTCGCTGAAGAATTCGACAGCACGAACAACACGCACGATCCAATACGCATGTACCTGATGCAGATGGGAGAGATCCCGCTGCTTACCCGTGCCGAAGAAATATCTTCAGCACGCAGTATCGAATACACTCGAATTCGCTTCCGCCGAAGCATGCTAGGGACTGACTTTGTCCTCCAAGCAGCACTGCGTTCACTGGAAAAAGTACGAGACGGTGAACTAAGACTCGACCGAACCATTGAAGTATCAGTAACGAACATCCGTGAAAAGAAACGCATACTGCAACGTTTGACTCCCAATGTCGAAACCTTACGTCACTTGCTCGAATTGAACTATCGCGACTACCACATCGCCATTTCTCGCAAAACCTCGGCCAAGGAAAAGCATGTTGCCTGGAAACGACTCGTGCGACGCCGTTACCGTGCCGCTGCGTTGGTCGAAGAACTTAATTTGCGTACACAAAAGATTCAGCCAGTACTCCAACAATTGAACCGTATCTCAGCCCGCATGACCTCCATCTTGGAACATCTTGGCTCAGAGGATCCGGCTGCTCGTAGCGGTCAATCGGTGGACGAACTGCGAGCCGAATTGCACTACTTGATGCGGATCACTTTGGAAAGTCCCGCCACGTTAGCTCGTCGCGTCTACCAAACCGAAGTATTCCGTCGCGCCTACGATGCAGCAAAACGCGTCCTTTGCGCTGCCAACTTGCGATTGGTCGTCTCGATTGCCAAGAAATACCGAAACCGCGGCGTTTCGTTCTTGGACTTGATACAGGAGGGAAATACAGGACTGATGCGTGCGGTAGACAAGTTCGAACACGCACGTGGATATAAGTTCTCGACCTATGCCACGTGGTGGATCCGGCAGGCGATTACGCGAGCCATTGCCGACCAAAGCCGCACGATTCGTGTTCCGGTACACATGATTGACACGATGAGCAAAGTGCGCAATGTCGCACAAGAGCTCCTGCAAGAGTTAGGCCGGGAACCCAACCCAGAAGAAGTTGCTGAGCGAACTTCGATTTCGGTCGAAGACGCCCGTTGTATCCTGAAAATGACCCGTCAACCCCTGTCTCTCGATCAACCGGTAAGTGACCACGACGAAAACTATTTCGGTGATTTCCTGGAAGACCATCGCGACGTGGATCCACTTTACGGCACCAACCAACAGGCACTCAAAGAACAAATCGAAAGCGCCCTGCAAGTCTTGAATCATCGCGAACGCGAAATCATCCGACTCCGTTATGGCCTCGCAGATGGGTACGCCTACACACTGGAAGAGGTAGGCAAGATCTTCTCTGTGACACGCGAACGAGTTCGTCAAATCGAATCCAAGGCGGTCCGCAAGCTGCAACAACCCTATCGCAGTAAGTCGCTGCTGAGTTTTCTGGACGGGCACCAAGAAACGGAATTTGATGAGATGGCCGCCCTACCGAGCGAAGTTCGGTAGGGCGGACAAGATGTCGACCGCCGCAGCCGATTTATTCAACACGTAGATATGAAGGCCGGAGACACCACCGGCGAGCAATTCTTCCACCTGCCGAGTCGCGTGGTTCACACCCGACCGGTACTGCCAGTCTTCGCTTTCGTCCTGTGCTAACTCTTCCATTAGAGGTATGGGCAGTTTGGCTCCGCACATCTTGGTAATTCTTTGAATTTGTGACAGGTTCGTGACCGGCAGAATTCCGGGGACAATCGGCACCCGAATCCCCGCGGCGTCGCAACGGTCGCGAAAGCGAAAGAAGTCCTGATTGTCATAAAAAAGCTGAGTAATCACAACATCGGCTCCCGCGTCCACCTTGCGTTTGAGATTCAGCAGATCCGCTTCGGGACTGGCCGCCTCCTGGTGAGTTTCGGGATACCCACCGACGGCAATCCCAAACTGAGGAAATTCCGCACAGATCAGAGCCACCAATTGATTCGCGTACGATAGACCATCGACTGCTGTCCGAAACGTAGTCTCTCCGCTGGGAGGATCGCCTCGTAACGCCACGATGTTATCGATCCCCGCTACATTCGCTTGCTGGAGGTACGTCCGCAACTCGTCACGCGACGAACCAACGCACGTGAGATGCGATGCTACAGGAATGCCGAATTCACGCTTGAGCCGTGTCGTCAACTGCAACGTGGTGTCCTGCGTCGACCCACCCGCACCGTAAGTACACGTCAAGAACGCTGGGTGCCAGGCGACAAGGCGTTCCATATGCACAAGCAGGGCTTGTTCGCCAGCCGCCGTCTTAGGCGGGAATACCTCAAAGGAAAGGCAAAACTTGCGTGCCGAAAAAATACTTGCAAAGTCCATAAGTGCGGTACATCAAAGGCTTGACGGAAGCGAACGGCAGGGAAATTACCGAAGGAAATTCTAGCAGAAACTCGAATCGGGTAGAATCCTAGCCGGGCCTGTCGTCTTGAGTCTGCTGGAAAATATGCTGTAGCAACTCGCGGTGACCAGCCTGAGCGACAATCCCCCGCCGCGCGAACATACGCTCTTGCATCCGGATCGCAACATCAAGCGAGACCTCCGTCAACTGCCCCGTCGGTGCCCCGAAATTGGTGAAACTTCCGACGTGGTCCGATACCGTCCCGAACAGCAAACTACAGACACCTACGGATCTCCCGGTATAGATCCCCGTATTGATCGACGTCCGACTGTAGTCGGCCATGATGGTTCCTAGGAACTGCATCGCCGTCGCGACCGTACGATCCGCGTAACGCATGCGAATCTCGCCGTACGTATGCTTGAGATTTCCGGTAACGGTCCCGGCTCCCAAATTGACCCAGCTCCCCAAATAACTATGGCCAAGATATCCAAAATGCTTCTTGTTGGAACGAGAATCAACGACGGATGACTCGACTTCGCCGCCAAGTTTTACCCGTTCGCCAACGGCTACGGGCCCAACAATGCATGAATGTGGCTGAATTTGTGCATGCGGCCCAACGTAGATGGGACCCGTCAGCTGCGTAAATGCGTTAACTTCGACGTCCTTATCCAGTACGATTGGACCCAATCGACAGTCGGTAACAACCGGCTCGACAAAGCGTACGCCCGCGGCGACAAACACTCCGTCGCGTATTTCGTGATAGCGTCCCGACCGCAGGCGATAATCCAGATTTTCCACCAACATCCGCTGGTTGGCTGCCACAACTTCGTGCGGCCATTGCAGTAGCCGTCCCGTGGCTGGCACTTGTTGTACCTGACCACCCTGAGATGTAACCAAGCTCGCCAACTCGACGTCAGCCAAGCTCGGGAGAACGGGCAGCGAACGAGGCAGAAACGCGTAAGCAATCTCATTTTCCGCCATGACTAACGCCGGTTTCGCCGCGGACACGGCGCGTTGTAACTCGACGAGTAACTCTACGGTCGGAAGTAAGCGAGAATTGAGTGCTAAGCATCCCTGATGATTCGTAGCCGGGATCGGCTCAATTCCATAGTCAACCTGTTGCAGCGTCTGCAAGAAGGGACGCACGTGACTGAAGACCGGCAAGCCAAGTTCGCGCGACAAATCGAGCAGAGTCCAGCCGCCGATGGGCAAAGTGAACGCGGGACGCGTCCACGTAAGTGGCAGTAGCTGGGCTACCTGAGCGTCCTCGAAGAGCAGGATATCCACACGTTTAACTCCGCAGTACCGCCACACCCCGCTGGCCGCGATATCTTAAACAACCGGCAGATCCGATACGATCCGATTGCGAAGCGTGGGTACGGAAACATTCCGTAAAGTGTACGGCGCGGCCACAACTTTCGTCGAAGAATTCTCCTCTCCTTTTCCCCCCAGCGTGTGCTCCAAGCCCGGATTGACCGAATCACGCCGTTGGCATAGGCTTTTACGCTGAGCCAGGGTGGCGAGAAGTTCCTACCTGAGCCAGAGTGGCGGAATGGCAGACGCGCTGGATTCAAAATCCAGTGTCCGCAAGGGCATGAGGGTTCGACTCCCTCCTCTGGTACTAGCCCAATCTAGGCGACCGTGCGTCCTGCCCATGCCTTACCCAGCATTTTCGATCGTCGCTGACGATTTAACCGGCGCCTGCGATGCCGCAGCGCCATTCGCCGATCGCGGGTGGTCCGTGTGGGTTACTTGGCGTCTTGACTGTCTCGACAACGTGAACGCCGATGTTGTGTCGGTTTGCACAAAGAGCCGAGCCGACTCTCCCGGCGTCGCAGCAGAAAAAAATAGGCTCGCTACGCAATGCCTTCCACTGCCGAATTCGACGCGTCCCTTCAAGAAAATCGACTCCACACTCAAAGGCCATTGGACACATGAAGTGCTCGCGGCTATGCGTGGGCTGCACCGTCGCTCTGCGATGATTGCCCCCGCCTATCCTGCGCGAGGACGTTGCTTCGTGGATGGTCAACTGACGATCCATGGCGAGGTCCGTACCGGCATCCTTGACCTTTCGCTCTTGACGATGTTAAGTCATGAACTCCCAGTGCCCTTACGACACATCACGTTACGGGAATTGAGTGAAGGACCCGACTATCTACGAAATGTCGTTCACACACAGCCCAGCGTAGAAACGATGTTTGTCGTCGACGGCACAACGGACCGTGATTTGGAGATCGTAGCAGAATCGCTGGAGTTGCTCGGCGACTCCGTCCTGCCCGTCGGCACCGCCGGTTTGGCGACCGCCATGGCAGCACTCGCAGCACGTAACTTGCCGATTCCGCCTGATCGTGGGCCTCGTCAAGAGGGCCCTCATCCCGCCATCCCGCCAAACCCAGCTGGGGCTTGCGTCGTTACGATTGTCGGCTCTTCCAATATCTGCACGCAGGATCAAGTAGCCTTGCTTCGAACTGCGCACGACGCGGCTGAATTTATCCTTGGCCTTGAATCGGTCGACGCAATTGTCGATTCCATGGCAAGCGCAAGTTGCATCGTGGTTCGATTAATCGAGGGGCATGCAACCAAGGAGTCCTTGCGTTTGCTGATCGCTGCGTGCCAACGGTGCGTGATTGCGGGCCTTGTGATGACGGGAGGCGATACCGCGCAAACCGTCATGGACCACTGCGATGCTCATGGATTGTGGCTCGACGGCGAGATCGAAACGGGGATCCCTACGGGACGAATCGAGGGAGGGACGCTGCACGGATTGCGCGTCGCAACGAAAGCCGGAGGATTCGGCGATCCGCACGCGATCGACCGGATTGTTCGGTTCCTTCAACAAGCTACGCCAGTCCAATAGCTTAGCCATCGCTGAAGCCAACCGGAGCAAATCCGATCGACGCCGATACTGGTGGCTTTCCAAGGCCCACAGAGCAACGCTGTGACACATCCAAACTATTCGAAATCGACTTCGGCCAGCTTAATCCTCAGAGCGTCGATAATCCCCTCCTCCGCCTTGAGCAGTTTTTTTTCCGGGGAACCCAACATGGTTTCCACACGTTCGATCCGTTGCACCATTTCCGCGAGCGTCTCGGGGGTCATGGCACCGGGATGATCGTCGCCTGGCATCTTGGTGCTGTAGCTAAAATGTTTCTCAAGCACTTCCGCTCCCAATGCCACGGCAGCCACACAAGCCTCGATCCCGCGACTGTGATCACTGTAGCCGATTCCATGGTCAACGAACGCCGCGCGCAATGTCATCATCGCCCGCAGATTGACGTTCGCGTCGTCGGTAGGATACTGGCTCACGCAATGCAGTAAGTACAAATTTTCGATGTGAGGGAATCGCTTTACCGCTGCCGTGATTTCCGCCATAGAACAGCCGCCGGTCGACATGTACACCGTCTTCACCTGATCGGAGCGGCTATCAATGAAATCCAACATGTCATGGTGAACAACGCGCCCTGACGCAACCTTGATGGCATCTAGTCCAAGTTTGTCGACTAGAAATGCTGCTGCACGGACAGTGAATGGTGAACTTAGAAAACCGATCCCTTCTTGTTGACATGCTTGCTGCATCTCGCGATGGATCGACTCGGGAACAGAAACACCTTTGAACCAATCGTATGCCGGATGGGTGGCGCCAAATTGATCCCCGGTATAGGTTTGCAATTTCGCGATTGTAGCGCCGTTGACGGCAGACTCATGCACGAGGCCACGACAAATATCCCAGCGTCCGTAGTGATTCTCGCCAATTTCTGATATGACGATTGTCTTCATTCTTGTCCTCTTCGTACGAAATTGGCGGAATTGGCTAGGCTTGTATTTCTCGCCGTAGCGGAACACCGCGATAGTACTCGTCAAACGACCGACTTGGCAACAGGCCACATCACTCCTGAGGAGTTCAGGATACCGTTAACTCAAGTCCTGCAGCACCCCGCCGCAATCGGGCTGATAAGAATGAAAGACCAGCGGCGATCCCTTGGATATTCCAGCAAGTCACGGCCAAATACACTTCCACACGATAATCCGTGAGACTACGATGGTACCTGAATGGGGAGGGGGAGACTAATTCCCAGAATAACTTCATCGGACAGGAACACGAGTTATGCAAGTCGCGCGACGGGAGTTCTTACAAGGAGTGGTTGCTGGCAGTACAGCTTTGGGCCTTGGCTGGAACCTCGACGGTCCTGTCTTGGCTACTGAAACCCGCGCGATCGACAACGCCCGGCGTCAGTCCGCCCATCGACGCCGCAGAATTATTTACAACAACGACGGCGATGATATTTTCGCCGGCGGAGCCACGACCCGCGAAAAATTCTTGGAACAGCGACATACACCACTCCTAGGAACTCAAGTCGACAGTATTTACTACAACACCACTCAAAGCTTTAACTACTATATCCATAAGACCGATGTCGCAGAAATGTTCTTGACGGGTGAGGAACCCGTACCAGAGAACAACTTGCCGATGTTCCTCGCGGAACAGACCGACGGATTGCGAATGTCCTGCGAATTTGCTCATGCGCATGGAATGGAATCGATTTGGACGATGCGCATGAACGATATCCATGACGCAAAAGCACCCGTATTTGTTCCCCAGTGGAAGAAGGACAATCCACGACGCATTATGGCTGCACAGGCCGTCGTCGAACACCTGGAGGATCGTCGCAGCCTGTGGAGCCTCGTTGACTTTGAAAATCCCGAAGTCGAACCACGCATTCTGGCCATCATCGAGGAGGTATTGCGCAATTACCCTGTGGACGGAATTGACCTTGATTTCCTGCGGGCGCCTTTCTATTTCAGGACCGCCTACGAAGGAAAACCGGCCACAGAAGAACAGACAAACATCCTCACGAGTTTGACCACCAATATCCGACAGTTGATACTCAGGGAAAGCGAACGTCAAGGCAAACCATTCCTGCTTACATGCCGCGTCCCAGTGACGGAAGCGTTCTGCAATTACATTGGAATCGATATACGGCATTGGATCCAAGCGAAACTCATCGATACACTATCAATCAGCGGAGGCTATGTAGCTTTCGACCAGCCGGTCGAGGGACTCGTGGCCCTCGGCCATGAGCACCAGGTCCCTGTCTATCCATGCCTCAGTCGGTCTGGCATGATGCGGTGGAAGCCGCGTGGCGACCGGAACCTGCAGCCGATTCCTACCTGGTACGGAGCGGCTGCCCGGCTGTGGGCCAGCCACGCCGATGGGATTCAGGTGTTTAACCTGTTTCCGAACAATAACGTCGAAACAAACGTTGCAGCGGACATCTTAAAGACGATTGGCGATACGGAAACGATCAGGAGATCCGACCGAATCTTCGCTGTTTCCGACGCTGGCTTGTTCATGCCCAGCCACTACTGGGCGAAGGACGTGGAGGAGTTCTCGGGGGCATTACCGGTGAAACTCAATGCGAAATCGGCTACGTCGGTTCCTCTTGTCGTCGCGGACATGTCAGCAGCCCCTGGGACGAAGGCCACGACCGAGCTGCGACTGGAATTCACGGGCGTCCCCGAATCATCGCACCCGATGGTCCGTTACAATTCGCAACCGCTTGGGCAACCTGTCGCTGCAGAAACGCTGGGCGAGGTGCGAACGCTGCGATTTACAGTAACGAACGAGCAAACTCGTCCGGGCCGCAACGAAATCACAATCGAGGCCCTTGCGGATGCAGCACAGCTGGTAGGTGCGGAGCTGTGGACCACCGTGTCGTCATAAGACATGGGACACTTCGTTCGATCTAGGAGAGCACATCGAGCCAGCCGCCTGGCAAAACTTTCGGACAAACGAGCGTCACACATCATGCCGACTTCCCGTCAACAGTACTGGACGCCAATGGTCCCTCTTGTAAGGCCGACTACACAATTGCGATGCCCATTCGCCGCGTGCGGGATGCAACTTCTGGCAATTTTTTTCGTAGTACCGCCAACCATCCACGCCGAACCGCCTCCAAAAGCAGCCTACCGTTCGGTCGTCCAACACCGAAATTTTGAAGACTTTTCGCGTGGAACTTTTCCGGATAGTGGATCGAATCTGTATGCCACACACTCGGGCACCCTAGAAATGATCCACCGCTGGGACCTCAATAACGATGGCCACTTGGATCTCTTCGTGGGTCAAGACCACAACCACGTCGAGAACGTCGATGCCTTGATTTATTGGGGGCGCACCGACGGCCCACAGTCAATACTCCCAGATTTGCTAGACCAACAGCCCTTGGACCGGATGCTAAGAGCGGTGGCTGACGGAGAACGCCACGCCACTCGGCTCCCGAGCGATGGTGGTGGCAGATCCTTGATCGTCGACCTCAACGCCGATGGATACCCCGAGATTGTATTCTGCAACTACATCCATAACTACTCCGTGCATATGAAAGCGTTGATTTACTGGGGCCATGCAAGCGGATACAGTGCAACGCGGCGCACTGAATTGCCCACACTGATGGCACAGGGACTCGCAGCCGCCGATTTCAATCAGGACGGATTCCTGGATTTGGCCTTCGCCAACAGCGGCATTGAAGGCGGCGGGCGGTTTGGATACGACCAACATCTTGAATCGTATATCTATTGGAACAGTCCCGCCGGCTTTGATATCGAGCAACGTACGTCGATCCCGACCGTCAGTGCCGTCGATTGTGCTGCCGGCGACATCACAGGCGATGGCTATCCAGAATTGGTATTTGCCAACAGTGGCTCCGACGAAAAGAGCGTTTCTGTCTATACAGGAAGCAAACAGGGTTTTTCCGAAACGCATCGCGAAATTCGTCCGGGGGGCGATCCAGTGGGGGTAACTCTCGCCGATGTGAGCCGAGATGGAACACTCGATATGATCGTCATGCACCGCGACAGCCGCGCGCAGGTTTTCCGCGGAGCTAAATCGGGATTCGAACGGGAACCATGGAAACAACTGACAACCGACAAGGCCAATGAATGTCGGTCCGACGACTTGAACCGCGATGCATTTCCCGACATTGTATTCGCCAATTCAGCAGGCAACGAATCGTTTATCTATTGGGGCAACGCAGATGGCTGGGACGAACAGCATCGCGGCACGCTTCCAACAATGCATGCCACAGGCGTGGCGCTTGCTGATTTCAACAATGACGGTTGGATTGACGTGGGCTTCAGCAACGAACGCAATGACAGTACGTACGATGTGAATTCATACATCTATTGGAATGGCCCTCAGGGCCTGCACGCCGCCAACCGTCGCGACTTACAAGGCTTCGGGGCAGTCAGCATCCAAGCAAGTGATTTGAATGCGGACAAACAAACCGATTGTGTATTAATCAACCGAATCAGTGGAACGCACGGACCTGTCGGCTCGTTTATTTATTGGGGCAATTCTCAAAACAAATATTCTCCTGCTGCGATGTCGGTCATCCGCGGCACGGCATCCGGCGCTGTGGCCATTGCCGACTTAAATCAAGACAATTGGCTCGACATTGCCTATCCGGGCGGGCTCATTTTTTGGGGCACGCCCGCAGGGTTCGATCCTCAGCAATCGACCGAGATTTCTGGCATGGACCAGGGGCGTAGCACATCGGTGGCAGATCTAAATCGCGATGGATTTCTCGACTTGGTCACGCCTGTCGGATTGGGCTATGGCGACAACCCACGTCCGGTGATAACCATCCTTTGGGGAAGCGCTCACGGTTACCACAAGGAAGCGAAGACGGAACTAAATCTCAACTCAAAAACGTGCTATAGCGTCACGATTGCGGACCTCAACAAAGATGGTCATCTGGACCTGATTGCGCCGGACGCGGACACGGAAATACTGGAATTGTTCTACGGTAGTCCACAAGGATACGGACAGAATGCCTACCAAGCACTCACGATCCATTCCACGTCGCACGTAGAGGTGGCGGACCTCAACGGCGATCGGTGGCTCGATCTGATTATGGGGGGATGTTATGACCCTCATCAGTTTGGCCGCCCCATGCGAGTACTCTCGCTACTCTGGGGCGGACCCGCAGGGTACTCGCTTGATCGCAGGACAATACTCGACGGTTATGAAGCCGAAGAACAGGCCATCGTCGACATCAATCGAGACGGGTTCTTAGATATTGCCACGACGAATTACCATGCCTATACGACACGTAGCGTACCATTTTACGTGTACTGGGGCGCAGCCGACGGTAAGTATAGCAATGAACGGCGGAGCAGCCTGCCGACCGAATCCTCGTCGGCACTCACCCTGGCTGATCTCAATAAGGATGATTGGCCTGACGCCGTTGTGTTTAATCATATTCATCGTGGCGATCATGGCGTCGGAGCGCACCTCTATTGGGGCGGCCCGGAAGGGTATTCGGTGACTCGGCGCGAATGGCTGCCAACATTCGGACCTCACTATGGTGTCCGCCGCGATATTGGCAACATTTACAATCGCAAATTGGAAGAACGATATGTTTCAGAATCGTTGGCATGGCCGCCAGATCAAAGGGTGGCTCGTTTGCGCTGGATTGCCTCAACGCCACATGGAACCGCAGTTCGACTGCAAGTGCGCAGCGCGCCGACAGAAGACGCCTTAACAACAGCAATTTGGCATGGCCCGGACGCCAAGTCGACGCAATGGTTCGAACAATCTGGCACGGAATTCCTCGTTCCACAAGGGCATCTCCGACTGCAATACCAAGTCGGCTTGGCGACTCCCAACGGTGGCAGCACGCCGGTATTGGACGAAATCAGCCTCGATGCAAAAAATTGACGTAACATCGCGAATCGACATCGCCGGCATCAAGTCAGAATCATCACCTCACATCTTCGCCACCACCCGAGCTTGTCTCGGTGGAGCGATGTTCACAACCAGAGCGACATCCGTAAACATCATTTCACATCTTCGCCACCGCCGAGCTTGTCTCGGTGGAGCGAAGTCCACAACCAGAGCGACATCCGTAAGCATCACCTCAGATCTTCGCCCCCACCCGAGCTTGTCTCGGTGGAGCGGTGTTCACAACCAGAGCGCATCCGCAAACATCACGTCACATCTTCGCCACCGCCGAGCTTGTCTCGGTGGAGCAATGTTCACAACCAGAACAACATCCGTAAGCATCACCTCAGATCTTCGCCCCCACCCGAGCTTGTCTCGGTGGAGCGATGTTCACAACCAGAGCGACATCCGTAAGCATCACCTCAGATCTTCGCCACCGCCGAGCTTGTCTCGGTGGAGCGGTGTTCACAACCAGGCCAATCTAAACAGGTCATGTCAAGCCCAATAAATTGGTGTCGAGAATTTTATTGTCTTTTGGTCTACACAAATTCCTACAGCTTGTGGCAGAATAATTGTTCCAGCCTTAAAAACTTAGCGTTACCTTTGAACTGCCAAATCGTCCCTAAGGGATACACAGTGACATTTGAGCATCTTCGCGGTTCGGTAGCGACCGATCGTGGGACAATTCGCGTAACAGCAGTTCGGAGTCTTTATTGACTGGAGTCAATAAACATGAAGTTACGGACAAAAGGTCGGTGGACTTCGGAAGTCCGCGGCGAATGTCTGGAAAGTCGCTGTCTATTGACGGCGCACGGCTTGACGACAAGCGAGACATGGCGACAGCCGACGCAATCTACAGCTGAAGTATTCACGGAATCGCAGAACGTCCAACAGACTCAGGTCCGACGTTGGCAACAGCGTGATCGAGTGGGCGGGCGGGATGTGAGTGACTCGTTTCAATTGAATCTCACAGCGTCGAGTCGTATACAACTCGACGTCTCCGGCCAATGGGTTCCGATCCAAGTGACGGTGACGGATCTTGCTGGCCGAACGTTTGGGCGTGCCATGGCCTTCGATACGCCAGGGGCGGTATTGGCGGGAGAACTTGCGGCAGGTTCGTATCGGATTACCGTCTCTTCCTGGTCGAATTTTAGCACGCCGTACATTTTGACGTTGGATGTTGCGGACGGCAACCCTGTGAATCTCCCCACTCTTCCGGCGACACCCCCCACTTCGCAACCCAATCCGCCTCAGGCCACGCCACCCGCAACCAGCCCCAAGGCTCCCACTACCAGCGCACCACAAGTGTTTCCGGACGTGGCCAATTACGGGGGTACCAACGAATGGAATCTAAATTCCATAAACACTCCTGAATCTTGGGCGCAGGGTTATAGCGGCCAAGGGGTTGTCGTGGCGGTGGTCGATTCGGGTGTCGACTGGAACCACCCAGACTTGCAAGGTGCTATTTGGACCAATCCCGGTGAAATTGCGGGGGACGGCATCGATAACGACCGAAATGGCTACGTTGACGATACGCGCGGATGGGACTTTGCCAACGGTGACAATAACCCCATGGACGAAAATGGACATGGCACGCACGTGGCTGGTACCATCGTTGCCGCGCGCAACGACATAGGTGCAACCGGAGTCGCCTATCAAGCCGACGTTATGCCGGTGCGTGTGCTCGGCGCAAATGGTTCCGGTACTGACTTCGCAGTAGCTCAAGGAATCCGTTATTCTGTCGATAACGGTGCCGATATCATTAACCTAAGCTTGGGCAGTGCAAGTTACAGCAGTTACTTAACCGACGCACTGTCCTACGCAGCCAGCAAGAATGTGTTGGTCGTCGCTGCGGCGGGAAACGAAGCCGCAACCAAACCTTCCTATCCTGCGAGATTTAGTAATCAATGGACCAATATCATCTCGGTTGGCGCGTATGATCGGACGAGTGTTTCCGCTCCGTTTAGTAACGCCGTCGGAAATGTTGGTGCGGTCCAAGTCTCAGTTCCGGGTGTTGATATCTTTAGCACGTTGCCAAAGGGACGCTATGGACGTCTGAGCGGTACCAGCATGGCAGCGCCGCACGTCGCTGGACTGGCCGCTTTGGCCTTGTCGGCCAATCCAAGCTTCTCTGCCGCCGAACTACGAACGTTGCTGACCAAGGGGGCCGACCGAACCGTAGCGGAAACACGTGGCGTAGGAAACGGAGTGAATGCGGCAACTTCGGTGGCACAGGCGAACCGTGTTCCGAAAACCAGCTCGAGCCAAAAGAGCACATCAAATACGATCGCATCTCACGTGAACTCGACCGCGTCGGGCCAGACCCTGGGGAGTTTCCAATTCATTGTAGCCGCGGCGAACCAATACAACACGCCATTCCCATTTCGGAATTCTGTCGCTCCATGGAACTCGGCGACACCAGCGGCTCTGACCAAGGCAATCGATGCCGTCCATGCGGAGACGATGCTCTGGTTGTGAACACCGCTCCACCGAGACAAGCTCGGGTGGGGGCGAAGATCTGACAGGATGTTTGCGGATGGCACCCTGGTTGTGAACATCGCTCCACCGAGGCAAGCTCGGGTGGGGGCTTGAATCACGTACAATCATCGATGAGGTGGCACTCGTCGAATAGACGCCTGTGACGGCGACGCCACATTAACCATCCAGTGCCTTGAGCAAGGCCGTCGCATTTGCGACACTCCCGGTTGCCTTGAGCAATTTTCGCGCCATTCCGATCGATTCGACCCACAACAAGGGCGTTGTCATTGGACTCTTGCTGCTTGCGGAATTGCGTTTTGTATCCCTGCCGTCCGAACGCATATTCGCCTTGGTTTTGACCATATAGATCATATTGCGGCTAACCGTATGCCCATATTCCTTCTTGACGGCAACCGCCACCTCCGATGCCCTGGCGCTCGGCATCTTCTTGAGCGTATTTCGAATTGCCAGACTCTTGTTACTGCGGGGATTCGAGCGGTTCGACGAGTCATCGGGAGATGATTTCTTACGGGCCATTGCAATGGGTTCCTTGCGGCAATTTATGCCAAGCACGAATGTGATAGATCTATCAGTTTCGTCATACTAGCCCATTTGTACACCTGTTGTTAGGGCAAATCTCAACTTCTAGGTTATTTTGCTCTATACCATGCCCGAAATCCGTGTTACAATCTAGTCAGTTGGTTCGCGATATGAATTGTAGCTCATGCATCAGGTGGCCTTTGCTACGATCTCTCGCCATGCCTTCTTGGCTGGCCACCAATCTGGTCCAAATCCGTTTCGGTCCGGACATTTTTTTAGATCGAATTGTTTCTGAGGAATCTGTTATGAGTATGAAACTGTACGTCGGAAATTTGAGCTACGAAGTCACGAACGCCTCGTTGGAAGAGTTGTTTTCTGCCTACGGACCTGTCCGCAGCGCGCAGGTGATCCAAGATCGCGATACGGGTCGTAGTAAGGGATTTGGTTTTGTGGAAATGGAAGACGATGCTGACGCACGTTCCGCCATTCAAGGCCTGCACGAAACCCAGCACGCTGGTCGCCCCCTCAATGTCAACGAAGCCAAGCCCAAGGAAGACCGAAATTCTCGTGGTGGTGGCGGCGGCGGGCGCGGCGGCTACAGTCGAGGCTACTAGTACTGGCCAGTACAACTTGCCCTGACTAACAGAACCACCGATGGACAGAACCACCGATTGACCACGATCCACGTGCAATCGGCGTTACCACGCAGCCGGCTGTAGAGCGACAGCCGGTTACAGGTCGACGTAAAAGAACGAATGCGTCACAAATGACCCGGTGGGCTAGAGAGCTCCCAGGTCGATGGCTGACTCGTCCGCACGGTCGGCCAGAAATTCGAATATCGCAGGGTCGATCTCGTACTGAATCAGCCTTACCGATCCGTCCGCCATGACTGCATTCATTCCGGCCTTATGCGCCGACCCAAAGGCCAGGTAAACTTCCTCCTTGATGGAATCGGTGTTGGTATCGATCCCATAACGACCGCCGGTATTGCGCATGGTGTCATAGTCCCAGCCATCGGTCCAGCCACGATCGTCCCCATAGTCGCCGTCTTCGAATTTTATCTTGACTCGCTTTTCACCAATTACCATCGTCTTGCTCGTGCCATCCACGATATCCTTGAACTTCGTGACCGGAGTTGATCCTATTTCTCGCCCACCTTCGGGCAACGATTTGTCTAACTCCCAGTTCGTACGTACAATCACTCCTCGCCATTGCCGGTTAGGGGGCGCAGGCGTGTGGGCCCCTTGAAAAAATGAGCTGCCGACCTGCGAGGACGTATACCGTACGGTGTAGCCCGACTCAAACGAGTACCCCAACGGCATCGCTCCCGCATAGTCCATGAGTACGTTGGTCGACGCCTTCCCATTGACGCGACGTGCCTTACGCGACGGACATTGATACATGGGGACAGCCGTCCTTTCCATAGTCGTACCGGTGGTAAGTCCGTGCACTGCCCCTTCCTCAAGGTAGGGGAGGATCTGGAACGCCCACCCCAGCCCTTGACGTGGTGCCGGATTGGGGGAACCACCCGTCATGTAATCGGCAAGGACCGGCCAAGGATGAACCCCGCCGGTCGGCCAATAACCGTAAGAACTTTCGTGGTTGTGACAGGCCAAACCAATCTGCTTCAGGTTGTTCTTACACTGCATTTGAATGGCCGCATTGCGGGCGGCTTGCACCGCTGGCAACAGAAGCGCAACCAATATCCCAATAATGGCGATCACCACCAGGAGTTCGACCAGCGTAAATGCTTTCTTCAATCGCGATCTCATCTTCATTGTCTCCCGTAGATTTTTGCCTCAAGGCCGCACTCGTCAACGACGCTTCGATGTTACCGCACGCATCGCCATTTCATCGATTTCCTGCATCCTACCGTCTCGATCAACTATCCAACGTTTTCCATCAACTCCGACCTTTTCGTGTGCAATCCATTGGCTGGCAAGTGAACCACCGTAATTGATCTCATACGGTTGATTGTCCCGGGGCGAAACGAGTAGCTTCTCCGGATCATCCACTTCGAACCACGCCAACACGTCAGCTCCAGACGATTGCATGAACCCAACGAATTCCCGTTCGTTCGATGGTGGTTTGCCTCGGTGGGAAGCAATGTACCTGCCGTAAAGCACCGCCAAAGAACGCAATCGCGACTCTTGCGGGCTGACGGGTCGGGGGGGTTCACCACAGCCGACGAAACACACGGTCAGCACTCCCACGACGACGCCACGAAGAAAACGCCGACACCAGAATGGGCCACCGCGGAAAGTCGCTCCGGCTGGCGCACCGAACCAGGCCGTCAACTGGGCAATCGCATTCCAAACGCTAGCCCGACAGGTACCAACGAACGGACCAGACACCGCTGAGGAAGAGAGGAAATGCATAGTCCAGCACCCGAAATGCGAACTGGGGGCCGAGCCGAATTCAACCCCACGCCACGCAAGGTCCAACACCACCTCGTCCGGCTAACGCCACCCAATAACCATGGTTGCCCGACTTCTCTTTCCGGCCCCATGCTAGTTCATACCTGGGGATTCGTCAACATCAAGGCGTACTCGTTTCGAAACGAAGCCAATCCCTGTAGAATTCTTGCACGCTCCAGATTCGCTCGCGTGCTCCAAACTAGCAGCAGAGTTCCCTTACCGAAAATCGCCCTATGAAAACGACCATTTTTATCTTGAATGGATGTAACCTTAACCTCTTGGGAGCCCGCGAGCCTCATATCTACGGCCACGAGACACTCGCCGACGTAGAAGCGGAATGCCGGCGCGTTGCGGCGAAGTTCAACCTCGACGTTCAATTTCGTCAAACCAACGCTGAATCACAATTGATCGACTGGATCCACGAAGCACGTGAATCGGCCGCGGGCATCGTGATCAACCCGGCCGGATGGACGTCCACATCGATCGCTCTGCTGGATGCTCTCAAGACGTTCGACGGTCCCATCATGGAAGTCCACATATCCAACATCCACCAACGCGAGGTTTTTCGTCATTACTCCTACATATCACTGGCGGCCACGGGGGTGATCTGCGGCTGTGGCACGCAGGGCTACAGTTTGGCAATTCAACGACTTGGTTACCTGCTCGCCGGCGCAAACTCCTAGGAGATTGTGGCTACCCGCTGCCGAATCGTCTCCATTCCCACACCTGAAGAACCATTGTCCGAACCGAATAAGGTCTTGAACACCATGAACGCCTCAATTACGACTCCCGAACCCGCGGTTGTGTGGCAACATTTCATCGCACTCAACCAAATCGCAAGGCCCTCAAAACGTGAACAAGCGGCAATCACATTTCTCGATCAATGGGCACAAGGACTAGGATTCGTGACGCGACACGATTCGGCCGGCAACCTTGTCGTCCATGTGCCCGCCTCCCATTCGCATAGCACGCCACCACCGGTCATTCTGCAGTGCCATGTGGACATGGTGGCTATCACCGCACAGCCTGCGACGCATGGAGCCGATGCGGCACGCGGCATGATTCCCATGGTGCGAGGTGATCTTAACGCGGCCACTGAAACGATGTTGATTCCCAACCAAGCTGGCGACTGGATCCAAGCGCCCCACACAACGCTGGGGGCTGATAACGGCATTGGTGTTGCCATGATGATGGCGATTGCGGAAGCAGATCATCGGCCCGTACCGTTACAACTGCTTTTCACCGTCGACGAAGAAGAAGGTATGTCTGGCGCAGCAGGATTGAATGTTGCGGAACTTGGTTTGACAGGGAATCTCATGATCAATATCGACACCGAAGACGATCAGGAGATTACCATCGGTGCCGCGGGTGGACGCGATGCGCGTATTCGATGGACGGGCGATTGGGAGCGACAGGATCGCTCCACTCAATGCGTTCCCTACACATTAAAAATCCAAGAACTCAAAGGCGGACATTCCGGTTTGGAAATCAACCGAGGGCGTGCCAACGCGATTCGGTTACTGGCCCGTGTCCTGCTGCGATTGACACAATCGCACCGCGTTCACTTGCTTTCAATGCAGGGTGGGACTCGGCGCAACGCAATTCCCGACGCATGTGCGGCGACACTGCTGATGGAGCCCCATCTGGAACCCGACTATCAATCGATCGTGCAAATTTGCTGCCTGGAATGGAACCGACTTTACGCTGGACGCGACAATACGATTGCCATCACGCTGGCAAGATCGCCTGACGTGCAAGTAGAAAACGCCCTCTCGCAGCTCAGTACGATGGGCTTGGCGCGATTACTTGCGGGAATTCCTACGGGAATTTGCGAAATGACTCCCGAACTCCCAGACTTGGTGGAATCATCTTGCAATTTGGCCATTGTCCAGCAAGAAAACTCTGGTGACGCCAAGATCGCGTGCAGTGTGCGCGGCACGACGACGGAATCACTCCAGGATGTTTGCGATTCGATCACGAGTGTCGTCTGCCTTTCGAAAGGGGACGTTGAATTTTCCGACGGATATCCTGGTTGGAAACCGGACCTAGATTCATCACTCTTGAAGGTCGCCGCGGAACAATATCAGACGGTGTTTGGCGCACCGCCAAGAATTCACGCCGTACACGCTGGACTGGAGTGCGGGTTACTCTTGAAAAAAATGCCAGGACTCGAAACCATTTCGATCGGCCCCACCATCAAAGGGAATCATGCCGTGGGAGAGCGGGTTCAAATCAGTTCCGTTCGCAAGTCATTTCAGTACTTAAACGCGATCTTGGCAAAACTGGGCGCGACATAAGAGCAAGCGTCTCATTCCAAGATCTCTCGCTGACTTGATACCGATTTTCCGCAAAGAGCCTTGGCGCGGCCACGCTTGTGTTGCACCGGCAGTAGAATCACGGGTTCGAATCGGTTCGATAGCGATCTAATTCGGCCGGAAAGTCGACCGCATCGGCTCCCCCTTCGTGCAACAGAAATCGGTACCTCAGCGTGAGTCTTTCCCCCTTGGGCAACACAAAGTCTCCGGTACCAGGGGGCTTCCCTTCAAAATCATGGATCCCAAACGGGTTGGCCGCTACTAATCCATAATCCCGCGCCATCCACCACGTCGGATGGCGTAGGTTGCTCGGATGATCCAAGATGGCGATGCCGACTTGATGTCCGTCGATCGTCCCCCAGTAGTCGATCCACGCGGCACGCTTCCCCCAAACTTCCTTGCCACGCACCCCCTCACTATTGATCGCTTGTCCATTCGCAGTTGAGGTTCCTTTACGATCTACAAGTTGCAAGTTCGTATGAGTCCGCATCGCCATGGTCCCTTCCTCCGAATCTTTGATCCTCAACTCCCCTTCGGATGCAATGAGTGTTACGGCCCAATCGATAGCTCGTCCGGTAGGTAACACACTGAAGCTAATTCGCCGCGTGTCACGACAGATAATGGTGCCGTCTGGCCCAACCCAGCGGCTGGCCGTCTCAAAATACCCACGTGTCGAACCACTCTCTGTGCGAATAATCCGCTCGTGCTGCACCGTTCCATGGACAGGCTCGGCTGTACGCCAAAAGTCGATTCCGTTCAAGCCATCTTGAGCAAACCACATCGAACGGTGATGCGGGTGGTCGTGCGCCTCGCTTTCACGCGTCAACATCGGGTAATCCCGCGTCATGCGAATGCCGTGCGGACCTAAGATCGGGTAGAGATACGGATTTTCGCAATCCTTGTAGTGATACTCTGTGAACAACTCACCGTCGATGTTGACGGTGATCTTATCCTCCATCGGCTGCACAGTTACGTCCGCGACTACGGGTGTCAAGCCAGCCGACAGGAAGAGGATGGCCCAGCTAGCAAGACAGCCCCGACGTAGTTTGCTCGGCATCAGAATTTTTCCTAACAATGGAATCGGTTGAATCCTAACTTTCGCGTGCACATTCCTGGCAAATCGGCCACCATACATCGTGGGCTAGTGTCGCTCGAATCCTACTACTTTTGCGTCGATTGAGGGGAGCGGTGGGATCTGCGACATGTCAGCAACCTGCACAACTTCGCAATCGTTTTGACAACTTTCACATAAATCTTCGACGACCCACTTAAAAATGGGCACCTTTGTCGTGACCGTCCGTTTCATGAGCTTCTTTCGCGAGTGCCTCTCCGCCGAACAGCTCGGCAGCCATTCGGTCCACACGAACCGCTTTGAAGCACCACGCACGTCCTCCTTGCAGTTACCGTCATCACATATCGTTTTGCAATGCTCACGACACGGTACACTGGGACCACTGAGGCAAAAATCTTCGCACTTGCTTCCCCAACATGTCGTCGAAATCTTCTTTTCTTCTTTTACAAGGCGGCAAGTCTTTTGGCAAGCAGAAGTACTCGCACATTTCGCACACCGACCTTGCGGACCGTCGCTGTGTATGGCCATTGTCCTGTCCGCAAGACATAGCAGCGCCAAGAGGACAGGGGCATAGACACACGTTTTTCTCTTGAACCGTGGGGAGGACATATTTCTCCTCGATGCACCATTGTAAAAAACTGGGAACCTACAATTGTTGTTTAGCCGTCAGGTCGGCCGAGACAAACGGATCGCTCCAATTTACCAATTGAAATCGAATCGCATCGCCAAAATATCTGCTTCGGAAGCGCCAAACGTGCTCAAAGAACTCGTAAACGGGTGAATCCAATCAAACATGACCCGTGTACGATCGGACCAATACCAATTTAAACCGGTTGTAATATCGTTGTATTGGCCCCGGTCGACGTCACTTAAGTCCAATACCGACCAGCGTGATTTTGCTTCCCAAGCACCCCAGCTGTTACCGCCGGGCGTCAAGAAGAAATTGCTAAACGGCGCATTGCGTGCAAATTGTGCACCGTGCTGGCCGAATCGTTCGAACATGCGATTCTCGCCCGTAAGGAAATAGCTGCTGTGGACGTACGCGCCCGATGCCGTTGCGTTCGGCCCATTGATCGAATTGATACTCGAAAGAAATGCCTCGCTCTGGATCGTGATTCGTCCCCAGACGAGTGCCATTTCGACATTTCCTGTGGTATAAGAATCGGCGTCCAAGATGCCACTATCGATGAGTCGAGGCCCTTCATGGATCTGCGGACGTGAGCGGAACCGCACGCGGCTATCTTGGTCTTGGGTATAGAGCACACCGGTGCCGAAATGCAGCAAATATCGGCCGTTCGAAGGTTCATCATATTAGGGCAACCATGTCAACCGACTGCTGAGACGATACCCTTGATTGTCGTCAATCCGTTCCTTGATCGAATCGCTGATACCATCAATGAAGGCGCCATACGCCCAACCGATGCGCTGGCTATCGGTGGCGTTATAGAAGGCTACCCCAACTTCACGGTCGGCCGCAAAGATCCCCTGGGTCGGAACCGATCGCTCCATGAATATATTGTTCGTGTCGTTCGTAACCTGCTCGAGGCTGAACGGCACAAAGAAGTTCCCAATACGAACACGGCCAAGCCAAGGGATCTCGTTCATGGAAAAATAGGCGTCCTTCACATCGGGCGATGTGACTGTCCCAGGCGCAGTTTCACCTACGGTTTCTGGTTCCAACGTCATCTGCAGACGAAAATCGCAAACTCCGTATCCAGTGCCATCCGCCACCAGTCGCAGTCGACGGAATTCGAAGTAGTCCTGGGCTCCCACGATGCTATCATCGGCTTGAGCCCAATTGATGTAGTCCGTCTGAACGTGCCCTCCGAGCTTAACCGTCCATTTTTCGTCGGACACGTCAATCCAACCGTCGTCAAACATTTTCTTGCCGTCCCCGGAAGCCGATTGGCCTTCGGCTGGCTTTTTGTCGTTTTCTTTTTCGGCAATTGGATGCATTGCGTGAGGTAACAACGACGCCGATTCCAAGGCCTCCAGGCGACGCAGTACGTCGCTCAGTTCGGTCGGCGGCAACCGGTGTCCGGCCAACGGAATCACGCCAGACTCGTAATCACGGTCTGGGATTGGCGAGGATTCTGCGGCTAACGGCGCCCGGCAGAATGTCGGAGCAGAGAGCTCCGATTCATCAAAGCTCTCTGCCCGGACACACAATGTCCAAGCGGTAAGCCACGACAACCCCGTGATTGCCACAGCGATCCTAATTCGCAAACTTCCTGACAAGGATTCCATGAGATTCGCTTTGTATCTTGCGGGATCTTGGACGTGACCGAAAAGTCCACTATCTTCGCATCGATGATGGCAGCCAAGTGATTTCTGACTTCCGTCGAACGGGCGTGGCAACTCCCCAGGGCCGCGGCTCGCAAATTTTTTGCTGACGCCTTCACCGCAACTGCCAGCATTGCAGTCTCAGCATCCAGGAGTACGCGACACCTAATTCTCGCTCCTCAATCCATTACTCGGAACAAGTGCCCGCAAAATTTGCGCAAAAGTAATCGAAGTGCCCATGGCAGCGTGGGGCGTCACGCGACTACGCCTGGACAGCTTCGAGGCACGTGGGACTACCGAGACGGAACGCGCGCCCCGAGAAAATGCCCTTCGGCATCAGCAAATTCGCTTTGCACCTGCGAAATCTGTCCCAACGAAGCGAAAAACGCGTCAGCTATTCTCGGGTCAAAGTGCTTTCCACTTCCCTCGCGGATAATTTCGCAACATTTCTCCTGAGTGAACGCCTTCTTGTAAGGACGTTCGCTCGACAACGCGTCATAAACGTCAGCTAGGGCGACGATTCGCCCTTCCAAGGGTATCTCTTCACCTTGCAGACCCAGCGGATAGCCGGAACCATCCCATTTTTCGTGGTGCGTCTGAGCAATCACAGCAGCCATTTTCATAATCGGGGAGCTCGGAATTCCCAAAATAGTAGCCGCCATGTGCGTGTGCTGTCGCAATGTCTTCCATTCACGATCCGTAAGAGGCTGGATAATTTTCCGCCCGATGGGACAGTGATTCTTCATGATGTCGAATTCATGCGCCTCAAGTCGTCCCGGTTTCAGTAAGATCGCATCCGGAATTCCAATTTTCCCCATGTCGTGCAATTGAGCTGCTTGTTCAACAAGTGTTGCGACTCTTTCGCTGATACCCAATTTGCGACAGAGAATGCCCGCGTACCTGCCAACTCGAATCACGTGCTTGCCGGTATCGTCGTCGCGGTACTCTGCGGCCCGTGCCAAACAGAGAATGGCTTCTTGTCGCGAAGCCTCCAGTTCACGCGTACGTCGCCGAACCTGTGCCTCCAATCTAGCGGAGTTCTGTTCCACTTGCTGGCGGTACGGATTCATCACAAGTGCGTTGGGGCCACGTCAGCAATTGTAGGTCTAGGTGGCGATAACTAGCGGTGGCCGGCGTGTGTAAGGAGAACC
>JAQCHP010000098.1 GCA_027619595.1 Planctomycetota bacterium | reverse complement strand
CGCCGGCCTGCCGTTGCACACCCACGCTACGAGTGAAAGCAGCGGGTGGTGGCTGTATTCCTGTGAGGTCAAACGAATGGAGCAGGACTCCGTTCAAATGGACATCGTATGTACCAGTGCCACCGTTTGCTGCATCGAACGTTGACGTCACCCGGATTGTCTGCCATGTATCCATTGGGGGAGCCCCAGTTTGGGCCGCGGGAACTACATGATTAACCCCACTCCAGGCCCCAATACCTTCATTCATATGCGTTTGGTAGTACCCGTTGATTTCTGCGTCTCCGTCGGAGTTGGTGTATCCAACCGCGACGCGAAACCCTGGCGCCACGTCGGGCCTAGGCGAAGCCATAAATTGGACTGGGTAGGCTGTTAAATTTCCAACTCCAACGGTGGGCCAATCGATGGGCGTCGGAACCCCCGGATTATCCAACGGATCGCCCAGAGTCCTATTGATGCGATATCTGACTTCATAAGTAAATTGCGGGGTAGTGATCGGCGAATTGGGCGAGTTGTCGTCCAATGTATCTGGATCGCCCTCATCAGCGACTGCCATGCCCATATCATGCCAGTTGTACGCTCCACCTGGTATCTTCCAAACGCCCGTCGCTCCATCGAAGCTTACCACTTGTTCCAACAGACCACCGGCCTCAGACGGATTGGACCAGACTTGACCATTCCCTCCGCCGGCGTCATCCCAGCCGGCCCAGACCTGCCCAGCCGGTCCAGTGTTGGGGAAATCGTCCATTTCTTCGCTCCAGGTAGCGGCAGCACCCCAAGTCTGCTGAACGCCCATAAACGCAAGGACTGTCGCCAGACAGCCGCACAAAAACCACATTTTGTTTCTCATAGATAATTCTCCCAATGGAATCGAAGGCAAAACTGAGAGCCACACACCTGCTGTTTGTAACACACATGCGATTAAACGCAAAGAAAAAATTGCAAAAAATTCACACGGATTTCATTAAGCCCTAATTTGGGTAACGAGCAACTTGACGATTTTCGTGGAGGAGCCGGCTTCATTTCGACCCCCGTCAACGCCCCTCGTTCTTGGAAACGACGAATTCCTGAGCAATCACCGCGAGCCGTGGCTGCCCCCAAGGGTCGGGCGTGTCATATCGCGAGTACGTGTAGATGAACCGATCGGGACCGGTCGCGACAAAATGGCCATTATTGTCTGTGTTTTCCCCTTCCATGCCTTTGGTAGGTCGGTCGATCGTATGGTCATTTCCCCAGCGTTCCGCTTTTCCGTCCGCACAAAACATCAGGAACGCGCCGGGTCGCCCGTAGGCACGCACGGCGATTCCGTTCTCTAACACCAACCCTTCCAAGATCCCGCCACTACAGGGCCGAATAGGGACGGGTTCCGACCACGTCCGCCCTTCGTCCTTGGAGCGTCGCATGATGACCGGCCCGCCCCCGGACCAGTAGATGCCGGACGTCCGATAGAGGGCAACCCAATCGCCCCCTGCGAACCGGGGTTCGACATGCGCGCGTGCACTCTGGAAGAAGGTCTGATAGGTGAACTTCGGCGCGGCGCCGACATACTTCCAAGTGCGACCCCGATCATAGCTCCGCAGGATGTAGTTTTCCGTGGTCGAATCGAGCGTGCCGTCAGGGCGGAGATCGGACAGCGGGCGGAGTGAATCGCTGGCGTCCGGGGCGATCACTAAGGAGCCGTCCTTGAGCTGCATTAGCCCAAAGGGGTAAATCGGTGCCATACGCCGAACCAAGCGAGTTCGCCCCGCTTCCTGAACGCCCACAACTTGGCTGCGCAGGAGCGTGTCGGGGTCCCAAAAGGCTTGCCCTTCGGTCCAATGTTCCTCGCCCGGTTTCCGCGTGAACATAGGAATCGCTTGCCGGTCACGTGGCAAGTCGCCGAGTCGGTAATAGTCGCCGGAGTAGGGCTTGATTTGCGGATCGTCACGATCGAAGTCGATCGATCTCATCCGATACCGAATCTCTTCGCCGTCGGTCGATTGGAACGCGATGTCGGACAGCGGCCGCTCTTCGAACCACGCAAAGGAGTTCATAACCATGTTTTCCGCTTGGAAGAATGAGGCAAAATGGAGCCAATGTTGGCCACCGTCCTGAGATAGAAAATCGAGATGGCTATGAGGCCCAGCGGATCGGAACCGCCCCGGGCTCGGCCCCTCTCCGCCGACATAAACGCGAGCCAATAGCTTTCCGTCTCGGAGCCGGTGGATCGACGGAAACATATGGTGTCCCCAGCGCTCGTACCCGATTTGGGCGATGCTTTCGAGGCGATCGTTTACCTTACCTTCCGGGGCGAACATCACGACGTATGGCTCGCCGGGGGTGACATGAACCCCAACGTCCGGTGCATTGACGGGCAGTTCCACGGTGCTCATGTACTTCTTCGCCATTGTCTCATAAACCGAAGCCAGCGCCGCAGCGCGCAGGTCCGAAGGGACCGGACCGGCCAAGTTAGGTATGCCTTCTTTTCTCCCCCATTCCAACACTTGGTCTTCCATACGTCGAAGCTGCGTATGGGCCGCAATCGGGTCGATGGTCGTCGCTGGACTCACGTTGCGACGACTCGACAAGAAGTCGACTAAAGTACGACACGGGTCGAAGGGGGAATCGGCACCAGCCAGAGGCAATTCCCCTAGGAGACACACCGCCCCTATCAACGCGACAATGGATGCTCGAATCGACCGGACGGGAACTACTACGGAAAGCGACATGTCGAACATCCTCCTCATCAATCGAATTCGCGCACGACGGAAATTGCGCTAGGCTGGCAAAATGACCGGCTCGGCATCAGCCTAAACCAGGCGAGATTCAAGGCAAGTCCACGGGGCACCCGTCGCTTGCGGGTCGAAAGGCCTCATCAATGATTAAAACGGAACTCAGCACTGGTCAACAATGACCATACAACTTGGTGCAACCGATTCCGGTAGCGTTCGAAAAACGCTCTTTCATCATCGGACAACCAATCCTTTGATGGCTCTTCGTTGGTGGCCGCTACTTGTTCCGCTACAGCCACTTTGTCAACATGCGCTCCCCTTTGCCGCAGAGAAGGCGTCAAACCAGCATTGACTTCGGCCAGATAAACCTGCACCGCCTGCACTTCGTCAGGCTCTGCCGGTCGGGAGAGTGCTGTCCAGAACAACCGATCGAGTTGCTCGCCACCCGAAGCGGCCCTGGTCAACGTCGATGTAAGACCTTCTCCCAACAGCTTCACCAATTCCGAATCGTTACTCAAGCGTAGTGCCTCATTGGCACCAATCTGCAGTCCATCGGTGGGGAACGAAATCAAGGGTGCGATCTTTGCTTTCGCCTCAGACTCCCACTCTATCAATCGTTGGTCCAACTGGTCCGCGGTGATTTGTTGATCCAATAAATCGGCCCGACTGGCCACATAAAGTGATAAAGCGTATTGCATCGGCGTCAGTGGCCGCGTTTGGGCCGCAGCATACTGATTGGGTTCGGGAGTTCCCCTGTCCGTCCAGACGCTGCTTCGCGAGTACGCATCGGTCAGAATGAGTCCACGCACCAATCGATGCAGGTCATACTCATGTTCTACGAAGTCGTTCGCCAGCCAATCCAACAGTTCAGGATGACTTGCTGGATTTTCTGGATGCATCTGATCGACTCGCATGACCAATCCATGTCCCATAAAACGGTACCACAATCGATTGACGATCGACTTCGCCAACCAATGTCGCTCCTCGGGCTGCAACACAGAATCCAGCAGAAGCTTCCGTGGGACAACGCCTGGCAACTCGGGATAAAGTTTCTTTTCGGCGAATTCGCTTCGCAGTTTCGCGATGGCTTTGTCTTCCTCCTCGACACGCGTCGCTAAACCATCTGTTTCGGATTCCGAGAAATCGATTGCCTTGCCGCTGACAAGCAACAGCCTCGCAACCTTCTTTTCGCCGTTCATGGGTTCAAACTGCAACGGTTCGGCAAAGGCTCGTTCCATCAATCGGCCCTGAAATTCGTACGACCGATGAAAGAAGGCCTTCATACCGAAGTAGAAATCTTGACTCAAATAGTCAACCGACGGATGGTCATGACACTGGCAGCAACTCACGTTCACGCCAAACAGGACACTGCTCACATCCCGAGTGAGTGCGTCGCGATCGGATAAGCGACCGACGACAAAACGAGCGGCATCGTCATTGACTTCGTCAGCCACTCCCAGCAGATCGGCGACGATCCGATCCCACGGCTTTCGCGTGCTAATGGCGATCTGAAGGTATGCCTCGACACTCGGGGCGGACTGATTCTCACCACTTAAAAGGCGGTCAAATTCTCGCGCATTGTGCCGCACATAGCCGGGTAATTGAGTGAGTCGATCGACAAGCAACTCACGTTTCCGAGGATCCGGAGAGTCGACAAAAGCACGTGCTTCTTGCCTGGTCGGTATGCGGCCGACCAGATCAAGTGTCAAGCGTCGCACCAGGGTGGCATCCGTCGCCCGTGGAACGGGTTGAATACCTTGCCGAGCGAGACTTTCTTCGATGTAACGGTCGATGACGACCGACAACGAAGCGTCTGTCGATATCGTTTCGGCGGGCACAACCGTCGGCAACCCGAGAGGCAACCCGAACATCAGAGCTACAATTAGCAAACGGCGCATGGAGTATATCTTTGACTGCGAAATCATGGGTTCAACGATTCACGCCGAGCTCGATGTCTGGTCAGCATGATGTCTGGTCAGCATGGATGCCGAGCTTGGCGATTTTCTGGGGGCCGGCGATATACATCGCATCCGAAGTCTCGTTCAGCACCATATCGTAGGTGCAAAACCCTTCAGATTTTTTGAGTAACTTCGGTTCTTGCGCATTCAGGAAATTGAAATGATTCCCCGATCCGGCGCCCGGTGCCGCCACGATCCAATCGGAGTTATGGTGGAACCGCACATTTTCATAGAAAAATTTGCCGCCATCGGTATACTCGGCAATCAAACTTGCCGACTTCCAATCGTACACCTGAAGTAGCGCCTGTCCGTTCGTAATAGCGGCATCGGTATTTAGAACGCCGGCGATCGCCAATCGCTGACCATCGGGCGAAAAATCGAGAGCCCTTACTCCCCCGTACGAATGGCCATTGAGTGCTTCCGCGCTGTTATCCCATTCGTAGAGCTTCGTCGCTTCGATAGCAGCAATCTGTCGCCTGGATTCAAAATCCCAAATAACGACATGGCCCGTCTGATCGGCCGTCGCCAACAACTTTCCATCCCGTGAGAATTCGCAAGTAAAGAGCTTATTGCGGAAATGCTGGGGCGTGATTTGGGCATGGCCGATTAGTTCTGCGATGCGGTCGCCCGTGGACAAGTCCCACAAGCGGCAGGCCATATCATCGCCGACCGTCGCAAGAATCCCTTGTTGGGGATGGACTGTAATGTCACGAATCCACTTGGAATGGGCCATTTCGACGCTGCGTACCTTTTCGTGGGTGAGACGATTCCACCAAACGAGTCGCCGGTCCGAACCTGCCGAAACAACAACGTCCTGCCATTGTGCGATGCCGCTCACATAACTGGCGTGACCGCCCAAAAGCTGCTTGGGCTGCGGCGACTCGACCCCCAGGTCGACGTAATAAACCATACCATTGAACGCACCGACAAAAACTTCATCGCTTCCAGGAATGCGAGCCAGGCTAATCGCATCTTCCGCGATGTCGACGGACCGCAGGACGGGGAGTTTGTCGGGTATTGTATTGGAGTTCATAGGTCGGGAGTCGTCTAACCTTCCGTCAATCAGGCCTTCCGTCAATCAGGCAAGCACTTCGGAAATGGACTCGGTGTCGTATTCCACAAGCGTGATGGGTCGGCTGTCACCGGCAATGAATTGTTTTTGATGGTCGAGACCGAGCGCGTCGAAGATCGTGGCGAAAAACTGCGGAATACTTACTTTTCCATCGATGATCTCAGTCCCCGTGTCATTGGTCGCGCCATGAATCACGCCCGCTTTGATACCGCACCCGGAAAGGGTAGCGCTCATTCCGGCGTAATGATCGCGGCCTCGCATCGAATTTATTTTCGGCGTGCGCCCCATTTCCGCCATGGTGATGACGAGCGTATGGTCCAGCAATCCACGCTCTTCCAAATCATCCAGGAGTACGGCAAGTACATAGTCGAGTTCGGGCACAAGTTCGTGGTGAATATCGAAATTTTCGCCATGACTGTCCCACCAACCTCGATTCAATCGAATGAACGGGACGCCAGCCTCGACCAAACGGCGTGCGCACAATGCTTGTCGTCCGAACATGGTTGGTCCGTACCGGTCTCGAACTCGTTGCGGTTCGCGCGATATGTCAAACAGCGTATCACTTGCCATGAGCCCACGGACTTGCCCATAAGCATCAAGATGACTGCGAATTGTCGCGTTGTGACCACGTCCAACGGCGAATTTCTGGCTCAGCAAGGCTCTTAAATCGGCGCGTTGCTTATGATCCAAATCGGTCAACGAGTTCGGCAGTTTATTGCATTCGGGCGAGGTATCTCTGAGGATATTGATTGCTTCCCAGCGAGAACCCAAACAACCGGAAAAATCGGGTACAGGATTGAGCTTGCCAGGGTAATTCAGTTCGGTGGTATAGAGGGCCACATGATCGGGCACTCGACTCTCTCGTTGCGCCAGCTCACGGGCAAGCATGGCACCCAGCGTCGGAAATCGCGCGGGACCGTCATCGGGTCGATTACCCCGCAACAAACGTTCGGCTCCGCGGCCGTGGTCGGTATTATTGGTATCGATTGAGCGAATGACAGCGGTATGCTTATGGATCCGCTGCGACATTTCGGGCATCAATTCGCAGACGTGATACCCGGGCACCGTGGTCGGAATCTGCATGAAAGGACCCCCGGTTGCGGCGCCGACTTTGGGGTCCCATGTCTCGAACTGACTGTGCCCACCACCCAGAAAAATCAAGATGGCTCGCTTTTGCGTCTGTTTTAGATTCTCCGCGATAGAAGAAGTACCGAGCATGCTCAACCCAGCAGTGCCCCCCAACAATAGGCCGGTGCCTGTCCCCAAGAACATCCGTCGGTTGAGCGCATGGCTGGGAGAATCGCAACCATGAAGGGGAGAGCTTGGTCTCATCGAGATACGGGCCCTGACGGAAAACAAGAGTTTGAAACGGGGGGTGCTAGTCGCGACTTGCACTGGAAGTGGCTTCCACGCCCTAGCAACAACCAGTATACCAGCTACGTTAGGTCGGCGAAAGCATCGGTCGATGCCGTCGATTGCGAGATCAGAGTTGGTTCGCAGCGGACTCCTACGCGCTCGTTTAACCGCGACGCGGAGGAGGTGGCCGGGGTCCAACTTGCCATCAAGATTGGCCTCAAACCGGCCATCTCCGGAGACGATCGCGTGCCCTGGGTACCAACGTCAAAACAATGCAACGTCGGTTACGCGCTCGTCTCCGGAGTCCGCTGATGACGTTGGTTATGAGATCAGGGGTTGGTTCGCAGCGGACTCCTACGCGTCGCGGTTAAACGATCGCGCAGGAGATGACCGGCGATCGACTTGCCACAAGGTCGGGAGATGATTGTCGCGCACCCTGGCGCGAATCAGGACGTCGTCCCATATACTTCACTTCCGTTCGATGGCTTTTCCGCGTGCCGTTTCAGCAAGGAATATCAAGTGAAATTTTGGAACAAGTTGGTGGTGTTGGTCGCAACGCTAACGGCCTCATGGTGTCTCGATTCGGTTCAGGCGACACCTCCGACGGATGGCGGATGGGTCCTTGGAGATCCGATTGTGTCGTACTGGTGCGGCCCCACGGAGACAATGCCACTCAATGATCGGTCGGCGGCGCAGCTTAAGGCAGGGGGCTGGAACCTGGGGTGGGCTCGTACGGTCGAGGACTTGGACACCTATCACCGTCATGGCCTTCGCGCAAAGCTAGTGATCGGCACCCCGGATATCGATGATCCGGATCAGGCAAAGAAGCTTGCGGAGACGATCCAGCAGGTGAAGCATCATCCAGCGCTCTACGCCTATCATTTAATTGACGAACCGAATGCCCAGACCTTTCCGCGCCTGGGAAAGCTAGTGGCGTTCTTGCGAAAACATGACCATAGCCATTTGGCCTATATCAATCTGTTCCCCACCTACGCTTCCAATGAACAGTTGGGCACGAACGGCGACGTTTCCACGGCGTATCGCGAGTACCTACGTCAGTTCGTCGCTATCGTGAAGCCAGGCTTGATTAGTTACGACCACTATCATTTCATGAAGGAATCGGACAGCAAGCAATACTTCTTAAATCTGGCCATCACGCGCGATGTCGCGGTCGAGGCGGGGTTGCCATTTCTCAATGTGATTCAATCGTGCGATTCGCCCCTGGAAGGATGGCGGGGACCGAACGAGCATGAAATTCGCTGGTTGACGTTTACGTCATTGGCATACGGCGCGCAAGGGATCTGCCATTTTCGTTACGACCTGGGACTTTGCCAGGATGCCGATTCGCCCAATTCATTGTTCTGGCCAGTAACGCGCGCCAATCAGGACTATTTTGCGATGGCCGTCGAATTGCGGGCGCTGCAATCGTTGGGCGCTTACCATTGTGGAACGGTACCGACGGGTGGGCTCCCTTTAACGCCGAGGAGCCCGTTCCACCCAGCATCGAACGCGGAAGAGTTGTTACTGGGCTACTTTGGAAATGCCAGCGACCGTCCCACGCATGTCGTCGTGGTCAATCTCGACTATCGCCACGAAATCACGACAACACTTTCCGGTCCAGGCCCGTTGCAGGCATTCCATGCTCCAACTCGCGTATGGTCGGCGGAAGCCGATGCGGGTACGATCAAACTTCGTTTGCCGCCGGGGGGCGGAGCATTGGTGCGAACGCAACGATAGCGAGCCAATTCAAATTGTGAGGCCCACGATTCATAGGGCGCCCCCTAGCTAGCTGGTGTGAGACATCCTGAACCTCCCTGGCAACAGAAACGTAATCGTGGTATAGACTTATTGAATGTACCAGAGGTAAATAATCGCCGATGATGTCGGGAACGGCGGTAGTATCGCCGCCTTTCTAGAAGATTACGGTATGTTAAGCCAAGTGCCCCACCGCTTCGGAGGGCATCTACTTCCAAGACAGTCCACCTCCACGATCCGGATAGTACCAACTGTGGACACAGCGATTCCCAGGTATGACAAGCCGCCAGTTATCGAAGTAGCGCTGTCTGTGCAATTCGATCGATTGAGCGTGACCGCGGCTCAATTGGGACTGCTTTGGCAAAAATATCGCGATCGATTTCCGAATTTGGAGGAAAAACCTGAGCTGGATGCGGTGATCGAGCGTTTCGGACTTCCCAGGACAATGATCCCTACCGTCCGCTTCGAGGTGTGTACGCTGCCCGCGTCCCGCTTGTGGTTCGTCAGCGAATCCGGATGCGACCTCGTTCAGATTCAACGCGATCGCTTCATTCGCAACTGGCGTAAAACCGAAGACCAACCGGAATATCCAAGCTACGAAAAGCAGCGGGCTTTTTTTGCAAGAGACTGGGAATTGTTCTCGCAGTTCGTGAGCGAGGAAATCAAGGCGCCGCTCACCCCCAATCAGTGCGAAGTCACGTATGTGAATATCTTGGACGACTTCAAGCCGAGCCAATTGCCTGAAGTCCTATCGTGGGTGAGCGGCAATCGGTCAGATGAATATCTCGGTGACCCGGAAGATGCAGAGATCACACTGCGTTACCTGCTCAAAGACGATGAAGGGCACCCATGGGGCCGATTGCACATCGTGGCTTCTCCGGCAATTCGGGCCTTGGATAACAAACCTGTCGTCCGTCTTGCAGTAACAGCACGGGGAGCACCAGACCGGAAGGACACCGACAGCGCAATGAAGTGTTTGGATAAGGGACACGATGCTGTAGTTCGCGGTTTCACGTCGATCACTACATCTGAAATGCACAAGGCATGGGTGCGAATAATATGAGTACGAATCTACTAGAGCCACCGTTAGGCGAACAAACGCTGCTTTCCGACCAAGCGTATCGCGGATATGGACATAAGAGGCAAACGCCGCGTCGACATTCGGTACCGGCGATTACGATGGAGGCTTCGCAATTGTTCGCGATTCCATTCGGCCATGTGGCGCATTTGGAATTCGAAAATCAGCCACCATCATGGCTCTTGCCACTAATCCTCAAGGTCTGTGAACTCGGCAATCTTGCAGCTGACTGGAATTCTTACGGTGCCAAACCCGTCGACGTGGAGACCGCAGCTAGCTCGATCATGTTGCTCGCAAGCGTTCTTACTGATCGCGATCCTGTGCCTTCAGTCGTCCCAACAAGTCGTGGGGGCGTGATGCTCGAGTGGCACATCGGTGGAGTCGATTTAGAAATCGACGTGCGCTCTCCATCTTTAGTTCATGTTGCGATGAACGCCGACGGGCATGAGGAAGAATTTGAGAACACTGATCTCGAATTAGTTCAGGAAAAGCTGAACTTTCTCCGTGGCCGCCTATAGGACGCAATTGGAAGTGGACGATGCCCGACGCCGCGCCTGCCTACGAAGACGACGCTACGATCGGCGACGATGCGCAGCTTTGGCGCAATATCCCACCCTGGCACATCGTCGAGGACAGTAATCGGGGCGGTAAACGAATTTCAAAGGCAGCTTTCGAGGATCATCCCGACGGCAGCCCGATGTCGGTCGTTCTCGGCGATGAAGTTCTGGCCTCGGGTCGAAAGGCGTCGTCATTGATTGCCCAACGTGATGGCTTCAGGCTGGCATCCATTACGGCGAAACTGGCTAGGGAACAAAATCAAGGAATTGCTCGCAAGCCACTAGACACAGAGCCGTCGCATGCGGAAGTGTTTGGGCGAAAGACGGAAAGCGTGCGAAAGAGTTTTGCGCGAGGGGCTGTATGGGTCATCGGGCCTGACGTCGATAGTCCGGAAAACCATGGATAATGACCTTGTGCACTTAGGCTCAGCAACACAACCCGTACGCCGCTGGCTCATGGCAAGGCTTGGCTTCCCCCGCATGCTCCGAGCCAAGTTGCAAGCAACGGAAATCTGTCAGACTGGACCGGGGGGATATGATCAAGGCCCCCTAATCTACACCCCTCCATTCGCTAGGGATTAGCTAGCACGACCCCATACTGCTATTGCTCAAATCGAGTGAATGGGTGAAACTAGCTGATGGAACGGAATCTAGGCGAGTACTGGTGTGGGAATTCGCGGCGTAAGGATGCGCTCAACGATGCGTTTGCGATTTTTATCGCTGATCCTGGGGCTTTTCGTCGGGTGTAGCTGGCACCCTGGGCTCTTTTCGTGGCCCGGCAGCACGCTCACATCTCCTATCACCCAGCCCGCCCTGTCAAATCCGATGCTGGTCCCGATGGCAAATCGGGAGCTGCTTTGGAATCAGCTCGTCGACACGGTCGACAACTATTTCGTCATCGTCCGCGAAGAGCGGGTCCGCGCGATCGGCGATGTCCTGACTCCGGGTTGGATCGAAACCAAGCCGCAGATTGGTGGAACTCAATTTGAACCGTGGCGTCGCGACTCGACGCCTGGTTTCGAACGACTCCATGCCACGCTGCAATCGGTGCGACGTAAAGCGCACATTGATATGACGCCGGCCAAAGGGGGGTTCTTAGTCCAAGTGATCGTGACGAAAGAACTGGAGGATGTCGATCGTCCCGAGTACACGACGGTGGGTGGTGCAACGCGTCGGCACGATGGCTCGATCGTCCGAATCCAAGCGCCCCCGGTAAGCGGACCGGTACACCGCGGCTGGATCCCCCAGGGGCGCGATGTGGCACTTGAGCAACGGATCTTGTGGGAAATGAGAGACGGCTTGCGCGACGACGGTTGGCCGGACGAGGTCACCCCGGCGCCGGGGGGAAAACACGGAATTTTTGCCAAAGATAATCTTTAGTTGGACGCAATCCGATATGCACGCCGTAGAACTCCTTGAGCAAGCGATTGGCTTCGCACGCAAATCGGGCTTCCGCATCCGCCAGGAATGGTTAGGAGGGACGGGGGGGGGCGTTTGTGAATTTGGGGGGGACCGCTGGCTGTTCATCGATCTTTCGCTCGATCCGCAAGAACGGCTGGAGCGTGTGCTCAGCGAACTCGAAGGAGCGACGACGGGACAACTACCCGACCGGTCCGAGGATCGTGCGCAGCGTGGTAAACCACGCCGTGTTGCATAAACCAACGGATTCGTTGAAAAAGTCTTCCCCATCCCGTCGATACGTTCCCAGGGGGCGTCGCGCCATGAGCTGATAGCACTTCCCGCCTAAGCCACCTAGGACCTCCGCTTACCCTCTGGAAGAAGGCGACCATGCTTAACGATACTCTCGCGCGTCCCGATAGCACTGAGGATATGCCAGTCGGCCATCCAGACCCGCTCACGGAACTCCACGAGCAGATGTCGGACCTACGTCGGGAACTCAATCGATGTCGGCGGATGGCGGCCCTGGGCGAATTGGTGGGGACCACCACCCATGAATTCAACAATGTGCTCACGACGATCATCAATTTTGCCAAAATGGGCCTCCGCAACTCCGACAATGCGACTCGTGAAAAGGCGTTCCAGAAAATACTCACCGCTGGACAGCGTGCTGCGCAGATTACGAACGCGGTATTGGGGATGGCCCGCAATCGATCCAGCGATCCGGAGCCGACTGATTTGAGGCCGATTGTCAGCGAAACGCTGATGCTGCTCGAACGCGAAATGAAGAATTATCGCATTGAGGTGATTACGGAACTGTGCGAGGGACCGCGCGCCATGGCGTGCGGAAATCAGATCCAACAAGTCCTCATGAACTTGCTGGTGAACGCTCGCCAAGCCATGCCGAATGGTGGGACACTGTGGGTTCGTTTACAACACGACGATGTTGCCGGACTGGTCGACCTCACCGTGAGAGATAGTGGCACGGGAATCCCGGCGGAACAATTGCCAAGCATTTTTGAACCCTATTTTTCCACCAAACGTGGTCCGGACGAATCGGGAAAGGGTGGTACTGGACTGGGTCTTTCTGCTTGCAAAGAGATCATTGAATCGCATCGAGGAAAAATTCGCGTACAAAGCACTGTCGGCAAAGGGACGGCGTTTACCATCCGGTTACCGGTCGCGCCCCCGCTAGGGGAAACCTAGAGCGCACCTTTACTTTCTCTGGTAGAGTCCGTGTTCTGCAATGTATTGTTCCACAGCGGCGGAAGTTCGATACCGAATACTTTGTGCACTCGCCACACGTTCTCGCAGTTCCGTGCTACTGAGTTCGATCAACGGCATCGGTACGCAGCGTGCGTTTATCTGCACATTTCCCGCCAGTAGAATTGGCGCAATTCCTGACGGCGTTTGTCCGCGACGATGAACGACCACGGGCGCTGCCAATTCGCAGAGACGGTTTGGCGATCGCCAATTCGGGAGATCCTGAAACGTGTCGGCGCCCATGAGCAAATACAGTTCCGCCTGGGGCTTGGTGGCATGGATATGCTCCAGAGTATCGACGGTGTAGCTGGTCCCTTGTCGATCGATTTCCAAACTCGATACGTGAAATCCGGCATTTCCGACCGTCGCAAGCAGCAGCATTTGATAACGGTGTTCGATGGCTGTCGTCTGCCGCCCCAGCTTGTGGGGAGCCTGATAGGCCGGCACGAACCAAACTTCATCAAGTCCCAATTCCTCGCGGCAACATTCTGCCAACAACAGATGTCCCACATGAACGGGATCGAAACTGCCGCCGTAGATACCTAGTTTCATGGTGATTTCCTACGATTTTACTGACACACCTTTCCCCAGATGTCGGGTAGGGATAGGTTAGTGGGAATGTCTGCCAACCAGCAACCAACCCTCTTTGATTTAACTCCCGATCCGTGGCAAGTCGACGCTGCCATGGACGGACTTGTGGCGCGCATCGTATTTGCCCAAGGTGCGGAGGGCATTTTCGATTATCGCGTACCCGACGCTTTGCGCACATCGATGCAAACAGGAAAACGGGTCCGGGTGCCCTGGGGTCGCACGAATCGTTTTGTGGAGGGATATTGTGTGGGGATTTCGTCAGCCCCGGTCCATGACGGGCGACTCAAAAATGTCGAATCGGTCCTGGACGCCCAACCGATTGCATCTCCTTCCATGTTGCAATTGACGCAATGGATGTCGGAACACTACCTGACCGCTTGGGGCCGAGTGTTGGAAGCGGTCATCCCGGCGGGCGTACGTCATCAGGCGGGCACACGCGAAGTGATTCTTTTATCGGTCGCGTCGGATTGGTCATCATCGGAAGAGGCAAAAAAACTTCCGTCCAAACAAGCAGCCATCCTGCAGGTTGCCTCCGATAACAGTCCCTTGACGCAAAAACAGCTGTGCCTCGCCGCCAAATGTACGTCGGGACCGATCCAGGCACTTCGACGAAAGGGACTGTTGATTACCACAAAAGAACGCGTGCAATCGACATGGGATCAGGAATCGCCTGAGCCCGAGTCAGCGGCTCACGAGTTGAACGCGTCGCAGCAGGCGGCACTTGAGACGATCGAGCGCGGCCTGGGTGGTGACTCCCACGAGGTCTACTTACTGCACGGCGTAACGGGTAGCGGTAAAACCGAAGTCTACATGCGTGCCATTGAGCAGGTGATCGCGGCCGGTCGCCAAGCCATCGTGCTGGTTCCGGAAATCAGCCTAACCCCACAAACGTGCCGTCGCTTCCGGGCTCGTTTTCGCACGATTGCGGTCCTGCACAGCCATTTGAGCGATTCCGAGCGTCATTGGCATTGGCAACAGATTTCGAGCGGATCGATCCATGTGGTAGTTGGCGCTCGCAGCGCAGTTTTTGCGCCCACGCCACGTTTGGGACTGATTGTCATCGACGAAGAGCACGACGCGTCTTTCAAACAGGATTCGGTACCACGGTACCATGCGCGCGACGTTGCTCTTCAGCGTGCAGCGTTGGAAAAATTTCCCGTGATCCTAGGGTCGGCCACGCCCTCGCTGGAAAGTTGGCATCATGCCCGTACTCAAACGTTTCATCTGATCAAGATGGGGGTCCGGATTCGCGACTTGCCTCTGCCACCGGTAGATATTGTCGATCTCCGTACCATGGCATTCGACAAGAAGCGGCGGGGCTCCATTAGTCGTCCGCTCGAACAGCAGATGCGGCAGGCGTTGAAGGACAAGGGTCAAGTCATCTTGCTGCTCAACCGTCGCGGATATTCGACGCATATCCAATGCCCGGCGTGTGGAATGGTATTACGGTGCCCCGAGTGTGACATCGCGTTGACGCATCACCGAGACCTGGAGCAGGCGCTTTGTCACTACTGTGACTTCCATCGCCCGGCACCTCCACGGTGCCCCGATTGCCAATTCGAGGGGATCCGGTATTCCGGTTCTGGCACGCAAAAGCTGGAGGCGGAGGTCCAAGCGCGTTTTCCATCCAGTCGCTGTTTGCGTATGGATTCGGACTCGATGAAACGGCATGGAAGTCACGAGCTGGCGCTGACGAAGTTTCGCAATGGCGAAGTGGATATATTGCTTGGCACGCAAATGATCGCCAAGGGACTCGACTTTCCCAACGTAACGCTCGTGGGAGTGATCAACGCCGACTCCGCACTGCACTTGCCCGATTTTCGCGCGGCCGAACGGACCTTCCAGCTCATTACCCAAGTCGCGGGTCGTACCGGACGAGGAGATCGCGGGGGTCGCGTTGTTGTGCAAACGTGCCAACCCGATCATCCAGCTGTTCAAGCAGCGGCTCGACACGACTATGAGCAATTCGCGGCCGGTGAACTTCCTCAAAGGGAACCCCAAGGATACCCACCGTTCGGCCACATGGTCCGCATAATCGTGCGTGGTCCGGACGAGAAGAACGCCCTCCAGTATGCCGATTCTTGGATGGAATCGCTGCGAAAGGGTGCATTAGCCCGTCCCGCGGGAATCCGAGTCCTGGGTCCGGCGCCGGCTCCCATTGCGCGGCTCCGTGGACTTTTTCGATTCCACGCGCTCGTTCAGGGACCTGACGCCGACCAACTCCGCCAGCTGATCCGTGACAGCGTCGGCCAAGTAAAGCTTCCCACAGACGTTCAATCGGTCATCGACGTCGATCCCACGGATATGCTCTGATCGGTTGGGTAACCGAGCGTAGTGCAGTAAGATAGGAATTGTCGACAGCCATGCCACGAAGACTTGCCAGTTCGTGTCATTCCGGTTGCGACAAGCCTCTTGGCCCTGCCGGCAATTCCCGGAGGTTAGATGTCGATTCCAGTCGCTAGGTCCCTGTGAGGGGTTCATGTCGTATCGTTCGTTTACGCGCGTCCTTGGTGGCGACACCAACCTGGAACGAAAGTGCCGGCTCCTCTTCGGCGTGAGCCTGCTGCTACTCATTGTCGGCGCATTCTGGTACGCGGAACGCTTGATGCGGAAGCTGATTTTGAGCAACACGGCCCATACCCTGGGCTACCACGTCCAAAATACTCTCATGTCAAGCCACTTTGGCACGCTTTCCAGCGACAACAGCGAAGAGGCTAACGCTGTAACCGATGGTTACCGAAGGGCTCTGGCCGAGTTCTATTCCGATGCCAAACGTGCCAATCACTTCACCGAAGTGCTGATGCTATCCGACCGCACGTCGATGAAGCAGGGTGAATGGCCCAAATGGCAAGGCGACAGCTTGCGAGTTTGCGCGCCGGACGATGCCGAGGGGCAGTTGATGCAAGTACTTCAAGCGGAATTACTACAGCACATTATTTCTATCAACAATCTGCCGACGACGAACGACTCTGCGGCCAATCCTACCAAGCCGTTTGACAGTGCCATCAAAGATGTAGCCGAATCAAAGCCTCGGGAGGCTGCGATCGATCCGGTACACCGCCTGATTCCACGTCCTGCGTTAGGCAAGTATTTTTATTATCAACCGGTCTATTGGAAGGCCAGTTGCGGCGACTGCCACGTCTTGAACGAGGATCCTGCCCAATGGCCGCTGCGAGTGGTCAAGGTCACCATGCCGTCGACGACGATTACCGCCGAAATGAATTGGTTCATCGCGATGCTGTTAACCACGGCATTCGTCACTGTATTCTTGTCGATGATCGCGCTGTATGCCGTTGTCCGGTACGTGATTGTCAAGCCGTTACAGCACTTGCGGGACATTAGCGAAGAGGTTCGCCGAGGTAACACGAATCTGCGAGCCGACTTGCAAACCAACGACGAATTTCAGGAACTAGGAGATTCCTTCAATCGCATGCTTCGGCACTTGGTGGACGCACAACTGGAGCTGCGCGAGACAAACCGGCAGCTTGATGGAAGGCTGGACCAACTCGCCCAGGCCAATATGCATCTTTTCGAAATGAATCGTTTGAAGAGCGATTTTCTTGCCAACATGAGCCACGAGTTGCGTACGCCTCTCAACAGCATCATTGGATTTGCCGATATCTTGCAGGGGGTCGATTCGCTTGATGCTCGACATCGTCGCTATGCAACCAACATTGGCCGGTCGGGGAGATCGCTGTTGGAAATCATCAACGATATTTTGGACCTGGCGAAACTGGAAAGCGGCCGCATGGAATGCAGACCGTCAGAATTTTCTATCGAGTCGCTGCTGCAGGAAAACTGCGATATGGTGCGTTCTTTGAGCGAGGAAAAGAACATCGATCTGGAATTGACCGTCGCGCATGATTTGCCCATGGTGTATCAAGACCAAGGCAAGGTCCAACAGATTGTCACGAACTTGTTGTCGAACGCCATCAAATTCACGCCGGAAGGGGGGCGAATTACGGTTTCGGCGCATTGCCCAGTCGCGGAACGGCTGGCCATCGTCGTGGCCGATACCGGAATCGGTATCGCCGAAGACGACCGAAATGTCATCTTCGAAAAATTCCGACAGGGTTCGGCCGTCCTGGGACGCGATAATCTGACCCGCGAATATTCTGGCACAGGGCTAGGCCTTTCGATCGTGAAAGAATTAAGTCGTCTTCTCGAGGGAGAAATATCGTTTACCAGTGAAGTGGGCAAAGGGAGCGAATTTACCGTGACGCTCCCTTTGCGGTGGGCCAAACCGGCCCGGCACGAGGCCTCACTCGCCAATCGCCTGGAAGACCTTTCGCGCACGGAATACTTATTGTTAACGGCACTCGAGGAATCATCGCGTGAGGCGATCTCCCCGGAGAGACTTGAACCCATCAATCCCAGTGACGAACCTTGATGACTGGACGATTTGCGGGTGTTGCTTTTAAGTTAACGGTTCACCGTGTCGGCCCTTCGTGCCTTCTCCAATTCTGCAATCTTGTCCGCCGACAAAGTCGGCAAGTGTCGTTGGAGAAGGCGGTATTCGAAGCCCGGAGGGCGGAATATCTTTGCCGGCGGCGTAAGCCGCCGGACAGCGAACAAAGAATCGCTCTAGCCCGCAGGGCAACGCCGTAGCTGATTTATTTTGGAAAAAACTGGGGTTTGGTTGAAATTGCAACAACGAAAAAGGAGCATTCCTCTAGCCCAGAGGGCGACA
>JAQCHP010000275.1 GCA_027619595.1 Planctomycetota bacterium | reverse complement strand
TCGGACAATTTCCGGGCACAGATGCACCGTTCGTGCGACGTACCGATGCCGATCCATCCCAGGGTGTCAATACATTCTCTGCGTCGAGCGATGGCCGTAGAACGGTATGGTTTTGTACGGTCGCCAATGCCGATCGCAATTGATCCGACGTGATCGGCCCCTGACGACGATAAGCGATTCGCGTTCCATCTCGAGTCGATACGGCCGTAAACGGAAATTGATAGACCCCAAACGATTTCGCCAATTCCTGGCCATACTGAGTCGACGCATCGACACGACATAATTCGAATTTCGCCGTGACGCCTTCCTGGTCACCAGCGCTAAATGTCTTCGCAACGTCGACGCTATGGCTCGGATCATCCGATTTCTCAATCAACACGATCAGCGGCTTGCCAGAAGCGCGCGCCATCGCCAGCGCCTTCCCATAATCTCCTGACCAGGCAAGGCTAGCAGCTTGCTCGCCACCTGGTTGAGAATTACCCAGCACCCCCTGCTCAGTGGACGAAGCATTTACACCCTTCAAAGGCGCGGGCTCCGGAGCACCAGATACCGTGACGGAAATCACAACAAGCGACATCACAAAACTTAACATCTGCATCCCTCCAAAATGGGAAAGCCTGCTGATACAAACAGAGAACCGGCCGCGTAGGTCAGGACAAGCTAATAAGCGGCAAGATGCTCGCTTGTGAACGATGAGAACGACGAGAACGACGTACCACCCAAGGTGACGAACTCATCAAGAATCCTGTCGCATAACCGACCATTCCTCCCCGAATCGACAAGCCTCCTCGGATCGAAAAGTTCCTTGGACCTGCTCCGCAGAACCAAAACTGTACGCAACGATAGTATGCCGGTAGTAGCAGTTGGGCAAGAGGGGGGATGCTTGCGGCCAGGCCCGGCGTCCCCCCCGGTGGCGGCAACGAATCATGAAAAACGCAATAGCGCGAAATACGCTGTACCGTGGAAAACGCTCTTCCCGCTTGTTACAATTCGGACGTATGTCGTTGTAATAAAGGAGGATACGAATTTGGTTAAGACGCTGAGCACGATGTTGCCACTGGGTACGGTCGCTCCCGATTTTGAGCTCGTGAACGTCGATGGTAGAACACTGACATTGGCGGACTTTCGCGATGCCAAGGCATTGTTGGTCATTTTCATGTGTAACCATTGCCCGTTCGTCATCCACATTGCCCCAGAGTTGGCAAGATTGGCGATCGATTATCAGCCGCAAGGTGTCGCCGTCGTGGCAATCAATTCCAACGACGCAACAGCACATCCACAAGACTCCCCCGAGCAGATGGTGCATGAAATGGAATTGCGAGGATATTCGTTTGCCTATCTGTTCGACGAGGAGCAACGCGTCGCCAAATCCTATCGAGCTGCCTGCACACCCGATTTCTTTTTGTTCGATTCCGCACGGAAACTCGTGTATCGCGGCCAATTGGACGACAGTCGACCCGGTTCGGGAATCCCCCTAACCGGGCGCGACTTACGGACCGCCATCGACAGCGTCGTGGCGGGACGCCCAGTGAACGCAGAGCAGAAGCCGAGCATTGGTTGTAATATCAAATGGAAACCCGGGGCGGAGCCCGATTATTTCCAGCCACGCGGTGCCTAACCGGATAGCGTGGCCCGACCTGAACCAACGACCGACATACAACGACCGACATACAACGACCGACATACAACGACCGACATACAATGCACCGATACGATCATTTCTCAAACTCAACACAAAGGATCACAATCGTCAGATGAACGCCGCCGATCTCATGGAACGGAAAAACGTCATGCGCCGCGCTGCCTACGACGCCCGCAACGCACAGGAAGACAAGGAGACCCTCAGCAGCCTTGCCGTTGCCAAGTTGGTCGAACTTCCGGAATACCAGGCAGCAAAAACGGTGCTTTGGTACATCGATTGTCGATCGGAGCTACGGACCCGGCAGGCATTGCCGGCTGCCATGGCCGATGGAAAAAAAATCGTTGTCCCCTATTGCACAATCGATGATCAGGGAGCAAACAAGTTGGGGCTTTGGTGGCTAGAACGAATGGACGAATTGGCGGTCGGCAAGTGGAAAATATTGGAACCGCCGCAAGAACACTGGAACGATCCCCGTAAAGTCGTACGTCCCGAAGAACTCGACCTGGTCATCGTGCCCGGTGTCGGATTCAGCCGAAATGGGGGCCGAATGGGAAATGGCCAAGGCTACTACGACCGACTGCTTCAACAAGTCCGTACGACCTGTCCTCTCATCGGACTTTGTTTCGAATGCCAATTATTCGATGATCTGGTAGTCGGTCCGCATGACGTCTTTATGAATCGAATTGTTACGGACTCTGCAGTGTACGGTGATGGGCAGTTGACCCGAAACTGACCCGTAAACTTCTCCATTTCGAATCAACGGCGCCGCCGTTGTAATTCGATCGCAACTGCAACAAATCAATCATGATCGACTCTTCAGGAGGATCCGGTGCCCGCGACGATTGACGATACCTATGCCGAAGCATTTCGGAGTATTTATACGGAGTTCTTGCTTACTGCTAAGGACGCCACATGGGTGCAGCATGCGGTCAACGCGGTAACGGGCAACGGCAGCAGTACCATTATGTGTGATTGCGAAGCTGGATTGGATCGACTCGTGGGCCCCGGCGGCGACACGTCGTTCGCGACTCCTGACGGACGACCAGGCGCAATCATTCAATTGCATGTACCCCGCTTTCGCAAAGACCGCGTGGCGGCTCTCGAAAAATCGGCCCTCGTACGTATCAGCCAAAATGTGCTTACGTGTCCCACTGCCTCCTGCTTCAATCTGATCGATTCGTCCGAATACTTCCATATGGGACGCAAAGTGGCCTATTTCGGCGATGGTTTCCAAAAACGCGTCGAACGCCGCGGCCCAAGCATTTGGTGGATCCCAACGTTGGGCGGAGAGTTTGTGCTCGACCGACGTCTAGGATACGCTGACGGATTGATGGGTGGAAATCTGTGGTTCCTGGGGAGCAACACGGACTCGGCTCTCGAAGCGGCCACTCGG
>JAQCHP010000274.1 GCA_027619595.1 Planctomycetota bacterium | reverse complement strand
CTGCCGAGATTTTTTCCAAAAAAAATGAGAATTTGTTTGCATTGGGTTCACTTGTATAGATATGATGAATGCATCGCAAATAGGGAACACACGATTGGTTGATGGATCGGCCCTATCGCAGTAGGTTGTAACGGTAATTGTTCGTGGCAGCGTCGGTCGATGTAGTCTGTGGGATTGCATTACGATGCTGTCAGTAAACGGGAAATATTTGAGAACATGTTGAACGCGGAAATGACGCAGAAAGCAAGGAGGGACTAGCCAAGAAACGCCAGGACTCGCGGTCCGATAAGGCAGGTTAGAACGGCAGTCGCCGAGGTTAGCCAGCCAAAGGAGAGACCGTGAAATGGAATGGAGTCCTTCACTCGATTTTGCGAAGGTAGAGATCTGAAGGATCTTGCCGATCAGTTCAAGTCAAATTTAGTCGTCAACAACAAGAAAATTTTGGGAGAGATACACTATGAAGAGCTTCTTAGCATTGATGTTGGTTTTGTGTGTTGGTTTCGTCGCAAACGCTGAATCTCATCCCAGGCCAGACGGTTTGGATGAGGCGTTTGGCCCAAACTCCGTGGAAGCGTTTTACTACGCAGAGACGGGTGAACTGATTATTTCAACATCCCCTTCCTCCGGTACGGGAGCTATTAACTTTTACGTCGAAAGCAGCGCAGCTAACCAGACCCCGCTTCCAACTGCACAGGGCGACGATGCGATGTTGCCAGGCTTCGGTAACTTGCCTCAGGCTTCGCAGGATGCTATTAACGCACGGTTGGAATTGGGCGTGACCGTTGGTCTGTCCAATAACGCCAATCGTCGTGGTGTGGCTGGCCTTGGCAAGACTCAGAACTTCTCGCTAGGCAGCATTGGAGCCGGCCTTCCAATGGAAACGTTGTCGCTGTTCTTCCAGAAGGCAGTCGGTGGCGGTGATAACTCGGTTACGGCGCCATTCAGCACTGCGGAAGGTTCGCAAGCACGGTACATCGGTGCTGTCGTCCCAGAACCAGCCTCGTTGGGTTTGGTCGGATTGGGCGTCGCTGGCTTGCTGGCCGCTCGTCGACGTAGCTAACGGTTAGTTGAAGTAAATGTAATATTCTAGCGGAAGTGTCTGCTAGAAGATAAGACAGAAGCGGGGCACCCAGTTGGTGCCCCGCTTTTTTTGTTACCGTTCACAGCCCCCGGGGCACCGTGAACGAATCTGAGAAGGCACGAATTGCCGACACAACCTCGGCGATGCTTCCATCGGCTGACCAATTATTTTGACGCAATGCGAAACCGCGAGTAAAATACAGATCGTCCTACTCTTCTCTTAAGATGCCTTCGACACTTAACAGCCTTGTCGCCTCATGCAGAACACGAGCCCCCAGATCTCGACCATTTTATGCCTGGTGTTCGCTGCGCTCTTGTTCGTCGATCCAATCCGGGCGCATGCCGACAGCCTGTCGTTCTTCCATGACAGCTGTCACACGGGAGCGAGCGTCTGCAGCTGTTCTGCGTGCCGAAATCCACCATCGCCGCCAGCCGGCGATTTTAGTGGCGACGGTTCACAAACGGCCGACGGGATCCTAGAGAACGGGGGAACGGAAAATCCACCAATGCCTCTGGCGGCAGCTTTGCCCGGGAATTCCCAGTTCCATATCGGGATCGACTTCATTAAGACCCGGATTGTCGCGGACCCTGGATTCTTATTTGACTTCACCCCGTATTCCGTCGTCGGACCGAACACGAATTTCGTCACTCAAGGAGGCGTGGGAACACTCACGGAACACCAAGTCCAGCGACAGATTATTATGGCGGTTGAAGACTCCTTCCGGCAAATCAATACTGGCAATGCGCAAACTACGGTCGCCATTGCAATCCATGACGGTGTGGTGAACACAAATCTCCCCGGTCGACGTCTCAACGTGGCAATGGCTGGTTCGATTCAAGAACTTGGATTGTTGGGGCAGGCCAAACAAGCAGCCTATACCGGTAGCTTCCCGCAAGACGGTTACGCTGCAGTAACTTACCTCGATCGAATTGACCAAATGGGCGACGACGGGCACATCGTCGTGTATGACACTTTGCCCGAAATCGTGTACGCCGTCGCGGGTACGACCGCCCACGAAATTGGCCATGTTTTTGACGCCGTACACGTCAATACGACGGCCAACGTGTCTCCGCAGCCCCTCATGGCGTCGTCCGGAACGGGACTGCCCGCAGCAGCGCGGTTTGTGAAACGCGAATTTAGCATCACGCAGCCCGCAGGGACATCGAACGCACTTACCATCTTGAACAACGCCGGCACCGTTGTCCGTGGTGACTCCAACATGGATCAGATCGTAGACGGACTCGATTTATCGATTGTTTTTTCCAATTGGGCGCTCGACGATCGACTGTTCCACGAAGGGGACGCCAATAACGACCATCTGGTCGACGGATTAGACGTTGCTCAAGTCTTTTCCAATTGGACAAGTGACAGTAGCAGTACCACGAGCTTCACGCAGAGCATATCAGGAACGTTCAACCCACAAACGGGCGAAGTCACCGTTTCGTCCGATGGCGTGGCCAATTGGTTTTTGCAAAGCGACACGGGTGGGCTCGCTTTTGAGAATGCGTTCGAGACACTGAGCGGCTTTGAAGGAGTCGCATTGTCTCAAAACGCGAATCGCGTCGGCATGGCAAGCATCGGAAGTGCGCCCCTAAGTTCGCTCGCCTTTGACTCCCTCTCTTTAGGACCGATTGCGGCTATCGGTAGCCTTGACTTGCAACTCCTTTACAACGCTTCGCAGGGATCACCTCTCCAATCCGCTCGACTGACGATTGTGCCCGAACCCGGCTGCATGGGGGTCGCCGCAGTAATCTACCTCTGCTCGCAACGCCGTAACTTCCGTTATTCGCCTCGTTAGTCACGCTCCGATCAGCATGGCGCTGGCTCCGTACGACTGAAGCGCCACTGCCCAGAAAAACCGAAGCGAAAGTACGAACTGAAGCCCGAAGGGCAACGCCGTAGCTGATTTATTTAGCGAAAAAACTGGGGTTTGGTTGAAATTGCAACAACGAAAAA
>JAQCHP010000097.1 GCA_027619595.1 Planctomycetota bacterium | reverse complement strand
CGGTGGGGCGATGTTCACAACCAGAACGTCCTCCGCAAACGTGAATTCAAATCTTCGCCACCACCCGAGAAAAAATCAAAGACAATCTTTGCCTTAGGGAAGATTGGATACTCTAGGGAAAATCTTCTCGACGACAAAACTACCCATTCCCACTAAATCCCCGCGCAACAAACGCAACAAAGACTGTCTCCGAGTCAAATGGGCTTAAAGTTTAGTTGAAGGGATTGTGGCAGGGATCAATCCATTCCTGAGGGTACCCCGCCGGTGGAGGGCGAATATGCCCTTCGGCCAAACACAAAGAGGCAGGCCTTCGGCCATTCGAAGAAATTCCTCAGTAGATTCTCGGGGAACAACTGCGTTATCACTAAGGGCGGAACGCATTACCAATCTGAAACTTTGTGGAGGTGTACGATGTCAAGGAGATTGTCAGTTTTTGTGGCTGCATTGGGTTGGGCCACGTTGAGCGGGGCGACATGGACCGGGCTGGCGCTCGCCCAGCCGCCGGAATCTGGGGGACGGGAAGGCCGTCGTGGGATGCCTCCATTGCCCATCTTAACGGCACTCGACGCCGACGGAGATGGCGAGATCTCAACCGAAGAAATGAACGCCGCCGCGGACGCGCTGAAGTCCCTGGACAAGGACAAGGATGGAAAACTGATCCTCGACGAGATCCGGCCCGAATTTGGCCGCCGTGTGCGGGAGGCGCGGGCGGAACGAGGTGGCGACCGAGGCCCCGACGGGCCACGGCATCACCCACGAAGACATGGCCCTGATGCAGACTTCGAAGACGACGATTCGGACGGTCGTCGAGCCGGCCGAGACGAAGACGATGACAATCAGGGCGACGTCGATCGCCCGCCACACAAGAAGCGGCACGGAAAACCCCACGGACCCGGACATCGGGGTGGCCCCGAAGGCGGCCCCAGACCGCCGCGTGAAGGATTCGGCGGACCTCCACACGAAGGTTTTGGCCCCCCACCTGGTTTTGGACCCCCGAGCCCCGAAGAGTTTATCGAGCGGGCAATGCAGTTCGACACGAATGAAGATGGCCAACTCAACCGCGACGAACTCCGAGCAATGGCCGAATCGATGCCAAGGCGCCGACACGGCCGACCGCGGCCCACGTCCCGATGACCGACCGCGACCCGAGGGACCACCTGCGGACGACTCCGAAAAATAGCAATCACAACCAATCATCCCCTCGTCTACAGCGAGGGGAGGGTTGCGGAAGTTTGCACACTACTGCTGAGCCATCACTTGTTTCACAGCCGAGCCAATAGACGCTACGGCCAATTCAACCTCCTCAGGTGTGTTGAACCGTCCCAGGCCTATTCGCAGGCTGGACCGAACTGAGTCTTCGTTGAGCCCCAACGCCAGTAACACGTGGCTAGGGGCGGCATCGGTGGCCGTACAGGCACTGCCACTGGAGACCGCCAGCTCGGGCATGTGCAGCATCAGCGTTTCACCCAGAATGCCGCGAAAACATAGATTCAAATTGCCGGCCAGCCGCCATTCGGGATTTGATAGTGCGGGGCCATTGAGCGTCATCCAGTCGCCATGCTGTTGCCTAAGACGCTGCCAAAGATCATCTCTCAATTGTCGGATCCGTAGCTCTTCCGCCGGTCGGTCTGCCACCGCGATTTGCAATGCGTGACAAAATCCGACGATACCCGGCACATTGAGCGTTCCGCTACGCAAACCAAATTCCTGCCCTCCGCCATCGAGCAGGGGTTGCAGTCGCAAACGTGGCCGCTTCTGCCTCACAAAAAGAGCGCCAACTCCTTTGGGACCGTACATTTTGTGGGCTGAAAAGCTGAGCAAATCGACGGGCACGGTGTGGAGATCCAGCGGGATTTTCCCCACTGCCTGCGTCGCATCGCAGTGAAACAACACGCCACGCGATTGACAAAGCTGCGCAATCTCTGCAAACGGTTGCACCACACCGATTTCGTTATTGGCCAGCATCACGGAAACAAGCAATGTATCTTCACGCAGCACATCGATCAGTTGATCCAGATCGATGCGTCCGGCATCCGGCATACCCTGCGGCCGCACTGGCAGCCACGTAACTTCAACTCCCCGTTGTGACAGGCGGCGCAATGGATCGATCACGGCACGGTGTTCGGTTACGACACTCACGATATGCCGCTTGCCGGACCGCTCCAGTTCCCGTTCAGCGATACCGCGCAACGCTAGGTTGTTACTCTCCGTGGCCCCGCTGGTAAACACCAGTTCCTCATCCGAAACACCCAAACAGGCAGCCATTTGAGCACGTGCGTCGGCCACTGCCTGCCGCGCTGCTCGTCCCATCTCATGCGTGATACTTCCCGCATTCGCGTAGGACTCGTTGAACCAGGGCAACATAACAGCCAGGACCCGCGGATCGACGCGTGTCGTGGAATGGTTGTCCATGTAGATCATGGTAGTGTACCCGTTCCGTATCGCGCAACGTTTCGTACAAATCCTGCAGTATCAGTTTACCACATCTAAACGTCGCCGAATTTCAACTCAGCGCGAGACTCCCACTCAGGCTTGCGGAAACAACGCTTCCAGGCAAATTCGCGACCACGACTCCATCGATTCGCGTTCTTCCCAAAGCTCCTCAACCGTGCGAAAACCGGCTTCCAATAAGTCGACTTCGTTGGAGAAGACATCGGGCGTCTCGACCTGCAAGAGATGCACGATGCCAAGATGCACACGACCTACATCGGACGCATCGTCGTTAATGAGTCCCACACATTGCTCGCGATAGGCCGTTGCGATGCGAACTTCTTCCTCAAGTTCTCTTCGCATCCCTTCGTGGTATGTGAGTCGTGTCGTACTCGATGTATCGGTAGTCGAAATATGTCCACCGACGCCGAGGCTGCGTTTGGCATGCAACCGCTGCTCGCCCTGCCCTTTTCCGCGTACATACTGAAACAATTGCGACGCCCCTTGCCGATCCCGATATTCAAACAATACGTACGGAATCAACTGCTTGTAGGAGGGATCGGCTTCCATTTGCGGTCGCGGCTGGTAACTGATATGCGTATCTTGCAGGAGCCCGTCCAAGTATCGATCGACATCGGAAGAGAATCCTTGAAAATATCCAACCTGACGGAAACGCTCGGTGGGGACAACAAGTACATGCTCGATTTCGATGGTCGTGCTCATGGGTACCTTTGACTCGCGAAAAAAAGATTTTAAGACGTGAATGCCGGACAATTGCTGTTTACCGCTGACCGTGATCCCTTTAGCAATGACCCCGAAAACGCATTTGCGGCCGCGGAAGTATTAAAACGTTACCTTAAATCCTCGGACCGGCGGCGATAACCGCTGGTGACACACGATCAGCGTACTGCTGAAAATTATTACGGAATTTCTGCGCCAACAATTGGCTTTTTTGATGATACGCGTTGGCATCCTGCCAGACGCGCGACGGAACTAGCAATTTCTCCGGCACGTCCGGACACTGAGTAACGACTTGAAATCCGAACTGAGGATCTTGTTGCGTGGGCGCAGCATCCAACTTACGGGAGTAAATTGCGTTGAGAATCGATCGCGTATGGCTAAGTTGCATGCGACTGCCGACACCATAAGGACCACCGCTCCAGCCGGTACTGATCAACCACACATTCGCTTGATACCGTTCGATCTGCGCCGCCAAGAGATCAGCATACTTCGCGGGGTGCCACACGAGGAAGGGACCACCAAAACACGGGGAAAATATTGCCTGGGGTTCAGTGACCCCCATTTCCGTGCCAGCCACTTTGGCAGTATACCCGCTAATGAAATGGTACATCGCCTGTTCACGCGACAGCCGGCTCACGGGAGGAAGCACCCCAAAGGCATCGCAAGTCAAAAAAATGACATCCCGCGGATGTCCCGCAACGCAGGGAATCTTTGCGTTGTCGATAAATTCAATTGGATATGCACCACGAGTATTTTCGGTAATGGAGATATTGCCGAAATCAACAAGATGATGCGCGTTGTCGTAGACAACATTTTCCAACACCGAACCGAATCGCAAGGCATCAAAAATTTGCGGCTCTGCTTCCCGCGTCAAATAGACTGCTTTTGCGTAGCAGCCCCCTTCGACGTTAAAGACACCTTCGTCTGACCAACAGTGTTCGTCGTCGCCAACGAGGAGGCGGTTCGGGTCGGCCGACAGAGTGGTTTTTCCAGTACCCGATAGCCCGAACATGACGCAGGCTTCGTTACTGTTACGATCGGCCGTGGCGGAACAATGCATCGACAGGATCCCCTGCTTAGGCATCGTATAGTTGACATACGTAAAGACAGCTTTCTTCATTTCACCGGCATAGTCGGTGCCTAAAATAACGACTTCTCTCCGTTCTAGGCTGAGATCAACGCTTGTCTTGGAAGTCATGCCCGTCGTATGTCGATTGGCAGGGAAACTGCCAGCATTGAGAATCACTAGATCGGGCTGACCGAATTCCACAAGTTCACTATCGGTAGGGCGGATCAGCATGTTGTGCATAAACAACGCGTGATACGGACGAGCACATATTACACGCACCTTAACGCGATGACGTGGCGACCATCCGACAAAAGCGTCAATGCAATAGAGAGTATCTCGCGTATTGAGATAGTCGATCGCTCGTTCACGGTTGATAAGAAACGCGTTTTCTTCCAGGGGAAAGTTGACAGCTCCCCACCAAACATGGGCCTCGGAATCGGCGTGGCGCACGACGCGTTTATCCTTGGGAGACCTGCCAGTCTTTTGTCCCGAATACGCAATGAGCGCGCCACGATCCGAGATCGTCGTCCCCGCCTCACGTCGCATCGCTTCCTCGTAGAGCTGGGGAGGAGGTGGGTTTCGCAGAATTCGATCGACCGTGATTCCGTGCTCCGTGAGTGCAAATTTCTCGCTGTCCATCATCCGGCACTTCCCTCCTAGACGACCTTGCTACTTGTCCTCAGACCAGTCGTTTACTAACGTAGCGGAAAGCATTCGGTTTGCGTACCCTGCCTCGGGACATTTCCTCAATACCGTTCACGCGATCGCGCCGATCCGGATAATCCTGGTAAAGGACACAACGATGAAGATACAAATCATTGGCATGGGAGACGATGGGCTAGAGGGGCTGACCACTTCGGCTCGAGATCTAGTCATGCACGCTACCTTTGTCATTGGTCCTCGTCGCATCCTGGAACATTTGCCCCCCAGCGTGACAGGCCAGCGCATATCGATCGATGCGGATCTCGACTTGCTGGTGCGGGAAATCCAAAGTCGCTGGGGACAACCGACGGTACTCCTGTCGCCCGGGGATCCATTGTTCTACGGAGTAGCCCGATTCGTCTGTGAAAAGGTCGGTAAAGAGCATTTTGAAGTGGTGCCACATGTTAGCAGTATGCAATTGGCATTCGCACGAGTGAAAGAAAGCTGGGATGAGGCTTACTTGGCCAACCTTGCTACAACCCCCACCGACCGCGTGATCGAACGAGTTCGAACTGCCGCCAAGGCGGGCCTATTTACCACGGAACATATGCCGCCGAACGAGATCGCTCAGAGATTACTGGCCACAGGAGTCGACTATTTTTCCGCCTACGTCTGTGAAAACCTTGGCTCACCCGATGAACGTGTGACTCAAGGCGAATTGCTTGACATCGCCAACCAAACATTTTCGGCACTCAATGTATTAATCTTGGTCCGGAAGCCCAACCTACCCGACCGCCCTGTCGACCTTATTGGCCGACGGTTGTTTGGAAATCCTGACGAACGTTTTCTTCAATCACAACCGAAACGCGGGCTTCTCACGCCGGCCGAAGTGCGTGTGTTGGCGCTGGCCGAATTGGACCTCGGCCCACGCAGTATTGTCTGGGATGTGGGAGCCGGCAGTGGGTCGGTTGCCATTGAAGCGGCCAGCATCGCTATGCAGGGAGAGGTCTATGCCATCGAAGTTGACCCTGAAGATCATCAGCTTATCGTGTCGAACGCCGAGCGGTTTGGGATCCGCAATCTGATCCCCGTGCTGGGAGCCGCACCCGAGGCGTGGGCAGATCTGCCAGCTCCGGACGCAATTTTCGTCGGTGGTACCGGACGAACAATTTCTGGAATTGTGCAGCAGGCCTTCGCCCGACTCCGTCCCGGCGGACGCATTGTGGCTAATGTAGCGAGTCTTGATAATCTGGCCGATGTGCATCGAACGCTGCGAGAATGTTGTGGAAAAGATGTTTCAGTGAAAATGATCAATATCGCACACGCAACCGACCAGCTAGAGCGGGTTCGGTTCGCGGCCATGAATCCCAATTTTCTCCTCAGCGCCATCCGTAGCGAAACTGCGTAGTCCCGAACTGCCACGACGTGATTTCACTCACAATGAAGGTACTATGAACGAACCGGAAGAAGTCCCGTACCTAGTCCAACTGGAGGACTCCGGAGAACGACTCGACGTCTTCCTGGCGCGTCATTTGCCCGATTCGAGTCGCAGTCAAATCGCCAAACTGCTCGCCGAACGAGGCGCTCTGGTTTCAGGACGGCCCCGCAAGTCGTCGTACCGCCTGCAAGCAGGGGAACTGGTCCTGTTCGCCGCCCCGACACCACGCCCCGACGGGCCGCTGCCAGAACTCGTCGACCTCGACATCCTCTTTGAAGATGACGATATCGTCGCTATCGACAAGCCAATCGGCATGGTCGTCCATCCTGCAAAAGGACATTGGCATGGCACCCTGGCTAGTGCTCTCGCCGGGCGTTACGGCCCAATGAGTGACATCGGCGGGGAAAACCGCCCCGGGATCGTCCATCGGCTGGATCGCGACACATCGGGAGTCATAGTCGTTGCGCGTACCAACCGGGCACATGCGGAATTGGCTCGACAATTTGAAGCCCGCGAGGTCAAAAAGGAATATTTCGCGATTACTCGAGGCGAACCGAGCTGCGACCGCGATTGGATCGATCAGCCAATCGGCCCACATCCAAGATATCGAGAGCGAATGGCCGTTCGGCCGGATCACCCACTTTGCCGCGACGCGCGCACTTTTTACGAGGTGCTCAACCGCTTTCATGGCTTCTGTGCTTTGCGAATTGAACCGCACACCGGTCGCACTCACCAAATTCGCGTGCATCTAGCGCATTTGGGCACCCCCGTTCTGTGCGATCCCTTGTATGGAGACGTGCGGCCAATTACCCAAGCCGATGTGCTACGTGACCGACAAGACGATAGCTCGCCCATTGTCCTATCGCGACTGGCACTCCATGCGGCTCAACTACGTCTCCAACATCCCATTACGCGGGCCGAGATGGAATTCAAAGCACCATTACCCAATGCGTTGGTGAGTTTCTTGGCCGTGCTGGAACAGCGCAAAGCCACCCGGACGCGGTCAACTTAGGCGATCGCAAATACTGCGTACGACGCGCATTGAAAATCCGAGAAGCGTAACCGACCGACTAAGGGGACGGAGTATTGGCACCACCGGTTGGGGCAGGTGCGTCGGGACTGGCTCCCGCTGGATCAGCGGAACCATCCAAAGCAGAAGGCAACTCGATATCGGGCTGGCTGGGCAAGCTCAAGTCGAGCGGCGAATTGGGGTCGATTTGGGTACCTCCAGCGGCACCGGCGCCTCCCTCTGGCGACGGAGCGCTCATCGGCGGCTTTTGCTGAAAATACCAATCGTAAAAATCAACGGTGGCCGGATCGTTGTTCTGCCTAATTCGAAGGGCAGCCAGCTTCGCAAGGGACGAGTCCGGCCACTTATCGCAAATCGTCTGGAAGAATTCATTGGCTTTGGGGAGTTCGCGCAGCGACTCATACGCCTGCGCTGCGCCGAAGTGGGCACGCGCACTCAAAATGTCATCCTGGGTGGCGTCAATGACCTTCTTGTAGCTATCGCGAGCCAGCTCAAAATGTTCGGACGCCTTCTTAAAGTCACGCAACAATTCGATTCCGCCACGCTGCAAATGCGTGTCGGCAGCCCGCTGAAGGGCCCAGGCTCCGGCCAATGTATCCGGAAATTGCTTGGCCACTTTTTCGAGATCGGCCGGCTCTTGGGCCGCCAGGATCCCGGTCCAGCCTAATGCTTGCTTGGCTTCACTGCGAGCGTGAAGCGACCGGTACCCTAACCATGCCACAGCCGACAGCAATAGCACCCACGCCAGCAGCTTGAGATACGACTGTGACGTGATCAATTTTTCGCCCAGCCACTTGGCCAGTAGGTTTTCGTGCAGTTCGTGTCGTTCTTCAGCTTTCATGGGGGCGAGTATAGGATTGTTGACGGCGCCGAGTCAAGATGTGACAAACAAGATCGCTCGGCAAAAATCGGCTAAGCGTCTCGAAAAGTGTCAATTTCCGCTCGGGTGAATTTCCGCGCCATACGTGCACCTAGCTGCGTGACAACTCGGGCAGCGGCCTGCGATGCCAAATGCCCAGCCTGCTTCCACGTCATGCCATTGGTGACGCCGTACAACAAGCCACCAGCGTACATGTCGCCGGCTCCCGTTGTGTCCAAAGCCGTAACCGACGCACCTTCAATCGCAATTGCCTGCCCTTCATGCATAATCAGTGAACCCTGTGCACCGAGCGTAAGGGCCACATTGTCGGCATGTTGATGGATCAAGTGGGCACATTCGATAATATCGTCTTTTCCGGTCAGGCTCTTGGCTTCCAATTCGTTGCAAAAAAACAGATCGACAGGCCCTTCAATCAATTGCCAAATCTCGTCGCGAATCATATTGACAAGAAACGGATCGGAGGCCGTAAAAGCGATCTTGACTTGATGCTTCTGCGCTAACTCCATGGCCCGATACGCAGCATCTTTTGTCGTCCCGCCTGTGAGCAAATATCCTTCGATGTACACATATTGTGCGTTGCGAATTTCATCTTCCTGCACGTCATCCGGCGTCAGTGTGCTGGAAACTCCGAGATTGGTCAGCATCGTTCGCTGGGCGTCGGGTGTAATCAAGACAGCACACGTCCCCGTCGGGCCAATCGATGCCGCGGGAACGCTCATGTTCACTCCAACGTTCCGCATGTCGGCCAGAAAAAACTCACCTCGAGCATCCGCCGCCACCTTGCCGCAAAACGCAGCCTTACCGCCAAAATCCGATACACCAACCACCGTATTCGCCGCCGAGCCGCCGGCACAAAGGTGCTGCGGTAAATCTGACAGCTTTTGCAGCACCGATGTCTGTTGCTCGTCACCCACCAGCGTCATGATGCCCTTGTCAAATTGGATCGCGGACAACAATGCGTCGGTAACTTGGGTCTGAATGTCGACCAGCGCATTGCCCACACCATACACGTCGTATTTCATCAACATTCCTCGTCGGCACGCCCAAGATCTAAATTGGATAGCTAAAATCTTGCCGTCACAATATCATGCCGAGCGAAAGGGAGCCACACGGGGAGCCGCAACCCCCTTCGATCGGAGCTCTGGTTATGAACAGTGTCCCACCGAGGCAAGCTCGGGTGGTGACGGAGGAGCACATTCCATCGCGATCTGGTTGTGAACAGCGTACCACCGAGGCAAGCTCAGGTGGTGACATGGTGAGGCCTACGCAGCGAGCACAAAGACCGCCCTACAATGAGCCATCCCTACCGCCGTTCATCGTCCGCTTCGTTGCCCTCCGAGTGGCCATGGGAAGTCTGTCGTGCATCGTACTCGTCGGTGAGCATCGATGGGCAGACTTCCTGCTCGTCACACTGCCTGCAAACGACTCGAATTAGGTCGGCCCCCGATAGTTTTAGCTGCTGGTCCAAACAGAGCTGATATAGCTGTTGTAGGTGCACGCACGTCATGACGGTCTTCCTCACTTCCGCTCGTCGCTTACGACACTGTCTCCTGGGCAGATACGTCCGCCCGATAGGTAGCATACACGTAGACGTGGGTTTGTAAATCGCCGAGTTGCTTCTCCACAACAGGCATTACATCGGACCAATCAAGGCCGCCCACTCCGGTTGCTAATCGAGGCAACGCCAGACTGCCGATTTTTTGCTTCTCCAATTCATGTCGCAACCGCTTCAGGCAGTGACTGACATTGGCCAAGGTGGCACGACCAGGGCGAGACCCGTGTTCGAAACTACCCTCTTGAGTCAAAAGATTAAATAGCCGTACGCCAAACCCACCCCACTCCCAGATCTCACCAGGCTTGGGATGCGATTGATGAGCATAGTGCCGATAATCCTTGAACATGAGCGGATACTTTTCGCGGAGTGCTCGGGCCAATCCCTGCTCAAACGGGTCGTTCGGCGAAATCCCGTGCGCGGTTGCCTCCGCTTTGGTAAGTAGAATGTCTCCCTCGACGTAATGTATCATCCGTATCTTCTCCTTGGGTGTATGCTGTCCGCACGCTTCGAAGAAGACCGATCCGTTCGATGCAATTGCGGATACACCGGGAAAAGCAAAAATCGTGCCGTCCCAGACGACCGTCGTGCGGGTTAGCTCAGCCGCCAGCCCCAGCGAGCACGCACACAAATGGCGGTACTGCCAGAAAACTTTTCAGTGTGCGAGAACGCTCATTCGTATGTGCAGCGTCGCCCTTCCAACCTAATTTTTTGTGGTTCGGACACCCAGGGCTTTCGCACCCCCAGGGCTTTCCCAGGCCGGAAGCATCATGTTCGGTTACGATCATTCCTTCAGGACAAGATCGATTGTCATTACGGCGCCGAGAATCAATTTGCGTATCGGATGTCCAGCAGGCACATCACCATCGATTTCGAGCACATAGTTGTCGGCACTTGTGAACATCTCTTTGCCGATGCCAGCCCACTTCTTAGTGACCTTCGCTAGTTCCTGCGTACCATTGACAAAGCGAAAGTCCCATCCAGTCCATTTTCCCTTGAGCTCGCATTGCGGCCGCCCTTCCGCATCCACTACGGAAAAACTGCCCCCAATAGAAAATAGCTTTTGACGAAACCCACCCAAAACGCGGCCCTCGCCGTCTTCGACCATGACCTTGGATAGGAATAGTGAAACGCCGCGACGAACTCGCACATGCACGTCCCCACTGGGATCCATAATCGATACATCAAAGGGCGTATTTCGTTTGTACTTGGTAAATCGAAAGAGCTTGGTGACAATCCCCAGATTGGGCTCACGGCACTGAAGGATCAATTCTCCGCTGCTAGGATCCAGGACATCGTAGTTGCTGGAGGCTTTGAATAAGCCAACCTTTTCCTTCACCAAGAACAAGTTGCGATCGAGCGAATTGCTGTTCATTCTGACTGACTCCGTATTGCCGCCCAAGTACTACGACAAACCTACCACGTATTCGCAGCCGCAGGAGACCGTACGATCGACCTTAACCAACGTACTTACTAGACAAGGAAGCGGCCGGAGGGAGTCGCGCCGATTGCAGCGATTATTCGACTATTGTGGGGGAATTTCGGTGCCCCACAAGCTCCAAGTGCACGTGCTGAATGAATGGTGAGGAAAACCTTTCCTCAATCCGCCGTGACGGGCCGGGAGACCCGTGCTACTTTCCGATTTGAAGAGCGGCGTACTTAACCTGACGCAAGCCGTGCGGGAAACGCCATAGCTCATCGCCGTGAGCGACTCGACAAGCGTTACAAGTTCCAATCCATTGTTGGCAGTCTAGCGAGACTCAGCAACGAGAAAATCTTGAACAAATTGTTCGTTGAGATTCACGCCCAGCCCAGGTCCCTGTGGCACCGCAATCCTTCCGTTTTTGGCCTGCACTTTTTCGAGCGTCAATTCATGACGCAAGGGCGAATCTTCGACACAATCTTCGAAAATAAAGGCATCGCGGCACGTCGAAAGCCAATGCAGGCTCGCCGCCACGGTAATGGGCGAAGTATAACAGTGGTTGCACAGACGTGCTCCGATCTCTTCGACACGCGCTCGAATGTAAGAGGCATCGGTAAATCCGTTGCGTGACAAGTCGACTTGGTAGATATCCACCGCGTGCCGATCAATGAGGGGGCGGAAGCTGTTCCGCCCACATTCGTGCTCACCGGCAGCAATAAACACAGGCGAACGATCGCGAAGCCATGCATAGCCGTCAACATCTTCCGGCCGCAAGGGCTCTTCCAACCAACCGATCTTGAATTCGGCAAAGGCCTGAGCACGTCGTAACGCGGTGCGTGCATCCCACACGCAACCTGCGTCAATAAGTAATGTATTTTCATCGCCTAGACCTTCCCGACCACCACGCACTAAGTCGATATCGGTTGACTCGGATACTCCCATCGGTTCCCAACCAAACTTGACGGCCCGATACCCTGCTTCGACCCACCGTTGGCCAATCTCGCGGGTCTCTTCACGATCGCGACCGAACAAGATGGAGGCATATGCTAAAAAATCCGAGTGTTGTTGCCCCCCCAGTAAACGATGAATCGGCTCACCAAAATATTTTCCCTTGAGATCCCATAACGCCATATCGATCGCCGCCATGGCGGTAATTGTGACGGACGACGTACCAAAATATTGAGTCCGCCGGTACATCTTTTGCCACAATCGTTCATGCGCTAAGGGATCTTCGCCCACCACGATTTGTCGTAAACCACAAGCGATATTGTGACTAAAGGGGGCGTCGATAATCGCCTTGACAACTTCCGGCGACGAGTCGGCCTCACCAATCCCCTCCAAACCGTTGTCGGTTCGAACACGCACAAGGACGGAGTCTTGTGAGCTGGCTGTTTTTGCCTCAATACTGGGAATGCGAAGGATTTGACAAATAACTTCCGTAATTTTCATGGCAGACTTTCATTGACTCCGTGTAGTCGAGACCGATTTGATTAGAATCGAAGGAACCGAGCGTGTTAAGGGACCCGGCACGCCCTCCCGCCTTGGCATCCCAAACTTTCATATGCGCTGCCACATCGGACACGCGGTCGAGCGCTACGAAGGGGCTCGAGGGAAAGGGATCATTTTCGTCGGAGAATCGCCTGCTCCTCCATCATGGTCCGGCAATCCCGCGTGGCCGCCGTCCAATTCCCCTGCCGCGAAGCTGACACGATCTGCTGTAGCCAAGCCTGTTCCTGTGCCGACAAGAGATTTTCGCGGATCGATACCGCTAGTTGACTTTCCACAAGATCCAACCGGCCTGCATCGCGGCGATTGGCGATTGAGTACAGGGCCTTAGCATATTCATACGCGGTCGGGCTCACTTCGCCGTAGCGTTGTTGACAGCCGATCATCGATACGAGGAGCACGAGGCAACAGAGGTTCCATGACGTCTTTGACTGTAAGGCTTCCATCAATTGAATGTCTCCTATCAATACGCTTCGATCGGTTCGGCTTCGTTCATACTCGACAGCGCCGCCCAGACCATGAGGTCAATATCCTCTGTCACAAATCGCACCGACGCATCGCCTAACGCGATATTGCCGCCACCAGGATGATCGGCAAACATTTGGCCGACATGGAGCGTGGGAAAATTGACCGGATGAATGATGGGAAATCCGGTAATATCAAGTTCTCCGCCCGCCGGACCACCATGCACGAGGACCAAAGTCGCGGCATCTTCCGCACCATTCTCTGGAGTATCGATTTGCGGATGGACGATCGCACCCGGCACCGCACCGACCCACGTTTTGTCGCTGAGAGTCGACGAGTGCTCGCCCAAGAAAATCGTCTTGGAAGTCCCATCGGTCACGTCACGAAGACGAGTTTTCGAATTGCGATAGAACGGACCGTCCGCTATTTTGGAGATATCGCCCCCGACCGCGATCGTTTTAGTTTTGCTGGTGTAGATGTCTTCAAATATCAGTGCGGTAGCTCTGGCGCCACAGGGGCCCCAACAGCTTTCCTGACCGTGGCTGGCGACGTAATGGGCACGTCCCAACTCCAGCGCGCGTCCTTCTTTCAGCAGCGGTTGTCGTTGTGCGTCCACGACGACGAGCGGAACTAGATCACTGGACACGGACGGACAAAGAAACGTTGGTAGGTTGGTCCGAATCACGGCAGCCAGCCGCGCTGACCAAATGGGTTCGTTCAAATCGAACTGTTGACTGAGTGCAACCTCTTCGAGATACGGAAGCAACTGAGCACCCCATCCCCATCCTGGGTCGCGATCCCACGTGGTAGGATCGACCGATTCGTTCGACTGCGAATTTGAGAGATATCCTGCCGGTAGAATGGCATGGGCGGCCTCAAAATTTAGCACCGAAAGACTGATCTGCTTGAGGTTGGAGACGCAGCTTACACGTCGAGCGGCCTCGCGGGCCGCTTGGACCGCCGGCAACAGCAAGGCGACCAGCACGCCGATCACCGCGATAACCACCAGCAGTTCGACTAGAGTAAAACCATGATCTTGACGTCGAGGTCGTGCCATGTCGTTGCTACCTTTCGTGAATTGGTTCGCGCCGGTCTCCCCGAGGGTCCGGCAGATGTAGCCTTGGCTACACTTGAGACAAATTGTAGCTATGGCTACAATGGGAGTCAAGCAGTCGAAGTCAAAAATCGCAAATTGCCTGTAGGTAACCGTAGAACCCGATCGATCGAGATGGCACGATGCAAAGTGGCAGCCAAAAGACTCCCCGGAAGAAATCACCACCGGCACGCACGTCGCAAGAGATATTTGCGCAAGTGCGTCGGGACCACGCCATGGAGACGGCCGAGGACTATGTCGAAGCCGTTGCCAAGATCGTAGCGCAGCAGGGGACGTGCCGCGGCGCCGACTTAGCCAGACATTTTGACGTGAGTCACGTAACGGTGAGCAAGATCCTCACCCGTCTGAAAGCAGAAGGACTTCTGCGAGCGCGGCCCTACGGTCCGGTTGAATTAACGGATACCGGGACACGATTGGCGTCCATGTCGCAGCAGCGGCACGAAACCGTGCTCCATTTCCTTTTGGCCATCGGTGTCGACAAAGAAACGGCGCGGATTGATGCCGAGGGAATTGAACATCATGTAAGCCAGGCTACGCTCAAACGGTTCCTCGCATTCTTGGGGCAACAACCACCTCCGACGAGTAGCCGCTGATCAGCCGCTCATCAGTTCAATTCGCTTGTAGCCGCTTTCGTAGCAGTAGCCTTCTTGCTAGTCGCCTTTTTCGTCGAAGTCTTTTTGGTGGCAGACTTCTTGGTGGTCGCCTTCTTGGCTTTCGACGTTTTGGTCCCCGGCGATTCTAGTGGGGGTCCCTGCTTCGACTTCACAGCGCGAGTGGTCTTTTTCTTTTTCGGAGCCGCCGCTTTTGTAGCCTTTTTCTTGCCGCGTCGACCGGTCGAAGGACCCATGGCAGCCCGATCGGCGAGCCACTCTAAAGCTTGCACCATGGAGATTTCGGCGATCTCCACCCCTTTGGGCACCGACGCGTTGGTTGTTCCATCGGTCAAATAGGGACCGAATCGACCATCCAAGACTTTGATTACCTGTTCCGTAACTGGCGAAACATCCAGTTGGCGTAGAGGCTCCCGCGGTGCGCCTCGGCCACGCAGTTGCTTTGGCTGCGCTAAGAGCGCGAGTGCCTCTTCGAGTGTGACTTCCAGTGGACTGACCTGTGCCGGAAGCGAGCGAGTCTCTGCACCGCACTTTACATAGGGGCCAAATCGCCCATTGTATGCGACGACCGCCTCGCCCGATTCGGGATGGGGCCCCAATTCTCGCGGCAAGGACAATAGCTTTAACGCTACGTTCAAATCAATGTCACTGGGGGTCATCCCCTTGAGGAGCGACGCGTTCTGCTTGACTTCGTCGTCCGGTGCGCCGATTTGCACATAAGCACCGTAGCGGCCTTCCTTGAGAAACACAGGCCGATTTGTCACGGGACAGAACCCTAACGGCTGCTCGCCGGCCTCCGCCTTGAGCAGCAATTCGATTGCGGCCGCGAGTGTCAGTTCATCGGGAGGCATCGCATCTGGCAACGAGGCACGACGTTCCCCTTGTTCGACGAATGGCCCGTATCTTCCGACGCGGACATAGACCTCCTCACCCGAACTTGGATCGAGGGAAGGACCGCTGATCAAGAATCGATTTGCTTCGCGCGCGTCGATCTCTTCCACCTTATTGGCAAGTTGCTGTTTGAGCCCGGGCTGCCCGTTACCGAAATAGAATTGGTGGAGGTAGTTGACCGATTGAGCTTCGCCGCGACTGATCGTATCCAAATCGTCTTCCATTTGCGCGGTGAAAGCGTAGTCGACCAGTTTCGGTAGATGCACTTCCAACAGCTTGCATACGGCAAACGCCGTCCAAGTGGGAACCAGTGCCGTCCCACGTTTGAAGACATAGTCACGCTGCAAAATGGTTTCGATGATGGCCGCATACGTACTGGGGCGCCCAATCCCGCGTTCTTCCAGGGCTCGAGTCAGGGAAGCCTCCGTGTACCGAGCAGGGGGCTGTGTGGTGTGCGTACGAGCCTCCATCTTAGAAACTCCTAAGGAGTCACGCTCACGCAAGGGGGGCAATAATCGATCGTGATCTGCCAACTCGGCTGTGGGGTCGTCCGAGCCTTCGACATAGGCCCGCAGGAACCCGGGAAAATCGATCGTGCTTCCGGTCGCTTGAAAGACGCAGCCGGCCCCCTCGATCGTCACGGTCAGCGAGCGACCGCGCGCGTTTTCCATCTGGCTCGCCACAGTTCGCTTCCAAATCAAGTCAAACACCCGGAATTCGTCGTCATTCAATTGCCCTCGGAGATTTTCCGGCAACTCAAAGGGATGTCCCGCAGGTCGAATTGCCTCGTGGGCTTCCTGTGCATTCTTGACCTTGGACTTGTACAGCCTCGGCTCGGTGGGCAAATATTCCGAACCGTATTCGCTGCGCACCAGTTCCCGTGCTGCTTCGATGGCCACACTGGCGAGGTTGGTGGAATCGGTTCGCATGTACGTAATAAAACCATTCTCGTACAGTTTTTGCGCGACGGACATCGTGCGTTTTGCCGTGAAACCGAGTTTACGGTTTGCTTCCTGCTGCAGGGTACTGGTCGTGAACGGCGGCGAGGGCTTACGTTGAAAGGGCTTTTCTTCCACACCGCGCACGACGAATTGAGAATTTGCAAGTCGTTCCGATAACTGTTGGGCAGCCGCCTCGTCCAGATGCAAATACGACGGATCCTTCAGTTTTCCTGTAGCAGGATCGAAGTCCTTACCGGCAGGCATCCGGCGACCATCAACCGTGAGCAGATGGGCGGTAAAGGGAGCCTTGTCAGGCGCAAAGAAGTGGGCCAATACGTCCCAGTAGGTCGCATCGTGAAAACTGCATCGTTCGCGTTCGCGTTCGACGATCAGCCGCACGGCGACGCTCTGCACGCGCCCCGCGGACAAGCGGGGACGAACCTTTCGCCACAACAGGGGCGAAACTTCGTAGCCAAACAGTCGGTCCAAAATTCGCCGCGTTTCTTGGGCTCGAACCAAACCGTCGTCGATCTGACGCGGTGACTCCAAGGCATTCGTAATCGCCTCTTTCGTGATTTCGTGAAACACCAGTCGGTGCACGGGCACCTTCGGCCGAAGCAATTCGCACAAATGCCAGCTAATCGCTTCCCCTTCCCGGTCCTCGTCCGTCGCCAAATACAGGCAGGTGGCCGTCTTCAGGGCCGATTTCAGCTTATCGACCTGTTTCTTTTTTCCGTCGGGTATGACATAGACGGGAGTAAACCCGTCGTCGACGTTCACCCCAAGCCGTGCCCACTTCAGTTTCTTGAACGCCTCGGGCACTTCATCTGCATTTTTCGGCAAATCCCGTACATGCCCGATACTCGCTTCCACCTGATAGGCGGGTCCCAGAAATTTTCCGATTGTCCGGGCCTTCGCGGGTGATTCGACAATCACCAACGATTTACCGGTCGAAGAGCCGTTCAATTTAGCCATGGTCCCACCGTGAAACTTGAAAAAACACCCGTAAAAGGTAAAGCAATGAGTTTCCGACTGCGTCAACCCTAGCTTTTGGGATTGAAATAAAGTTGACCAAGTCTACAATCGGCGGCTGTCCACCTTGGAGGTAGACAGCCTTTCAATAATACCGCAACATTACGCCTGTCAAGCCGGCACGGACGGCCACGGCACCTGAATTAGTGAGGTAAGTCGTTATGAGCAATCCACTTGCGGCATTTCGCAGGTATCAGCAGACCCTCCTTGTCGTCTTCGGCATCTTGCTCATGATCGCTTGGACCGTCGGGTCCCGCGTGGATAATATTGGCGAAAGGGACGATCCGACCCGGGCCGAAAAGGAAACTGCGGTAACTTGGAAGGACGGAAGCCTGACCCAATCGGCGTTACAAAGGTTACGAACCCACCACCAAATTGCGCTGCGGTTTGTTCAAGCGGCCATGCAGCAGGCGGTAGAAAAAGGGGCGGAGCCGCAGTCGTTCCCGCTTCCCGTGTACGAAGACGATCGGAACCTCCTACGGACCTGGATGCTGGCCCAAAAGGCCCACAAGATGGGCATCCAATTGAGTGACGACGCCATTGTTACTTGGCTCAACCTTGTCACGTCGGGCCTGGTGCCCACGAGCGATTATCCAAAGATCCTGACGGCGATTTCACAGAACCGAATCAGTCAAGACGCTTTTTTCGACGCGATGCGGACAGAAATAAGTGCCCTCCAAATGAGCACCTTGCTCACAAGTGGCGTGTATCCCACCAATGTGGCCCCGACTCCCACCGTGGCATGGGACCTGTACAACCGACTGCAGCGTCGGGTTGTTTTTGAGTTCATGCCGGTGGCAGTCAGTGATTTCATGGACCAGGTTTCCCAGGAACCTCGTGAGTCAGAACTGAAGTTGTTGTACGAACAATACAAAGGCCGACTGCCGGATCCTCGACTACCCGAACCTGGATTCAAA
>JAQCHP010000096.1 GCA_027619595.1 Planctomycetota bacterium | reverse complement strand
GTCGTAGGAATTGATGTGAAACCGTGCGACTTCTGGGAACAGGACTATAAGAAACTTGACCTCGAAGACGGTGCAGGGCTGCACGACGTGTTGTTTGGGGCGGTCGGGGTCGTTCACTTCGGAAGTCTTCCCAACGACACTTGGTCCAGTTGGGAAACGACGTATCGCAATTTGGCCATCGGCGGATATCACATCTTGCAAGCTGCGGCAAATCTTCGTATCCCGCGCGTCGTACTGGCCAGCAGTCCCATGATCTATGGAGACTACCAGCGGCTTGAATACCTGCCCATCGACGAAACCACGCGTCCGCAGCCGGACGGGATCTACGGAGCCGTTAAGCAGAATCTGGAAATGCTCGCGCAGCACTATTCCCGTTGGCACGGAATGGCAATCGCATCATTACGTCCACAGCGCATTGTTTACGAGGAGTCGTACGAATGGCGGTTTCGCAGATTCACAGAGACCGACGAAGCAGGCAAGTCGGCTCTGTGGTCCTATATCGACGCACGCGATGTCGCAACTGCCTGCCTAGCATGGCTCCAGTCGGATCTTACCGGCTTTGAAGTATTTAACGTGGCGGCCGACGATGTTTGTGTTGCCACCCCCACCCGCCAACTGCTTCGAGATCACTACCCACACATTTCCGACTTGCGTGGTGACTTGCCCGGCCGAACAGGTTTGATTGACTGTTCGAAACTCAAGAACATGTTGGGTTGGCGACCAATCCATCATTGGCAGGGCATGTCTGCCGAAAGCGAAGCGGGTAAGTTCTCTGCGACAACTCCGGAACGATAGAAAAGTTAGAGGCTCAGCAAATGTATAGTAGTATGACAAGTCGATCCATTTTGGCCACGATTGTGCTGTGTTTATCAAATGGCATAGCCGACAGCGAATCGCCTCCCAGTCCACCGACTCCCGTTGTACGAGAGACGCCATGTCCGGCAGCGCGGTCTCGGATTGGCAAACGCGGTAATTATACCGCCGGCCTCACACAATTGCCCGACGGCACGTTACTAGCCTGCCTGCATCGTGGAAGTACGGAATTGCAGCGAGTCTACGTATGGCGATCGACAGACCAAGGACAATCGTGGAGCCAAATTGCGACCCAAGGTGATGCCCTATTCGGACGCGGGGCTTCGTTACTGTGCCTTAGCGATGGATCTCTGCTGCTTCACACCGGTGCGTTGTACCGTTCCGTCGATCAAGGCATCACCTGGAATCAGGTCGAATGCCCGGAAACGGGAAACGTGAGAAACCTAGTCGAGATTGCGTCAGGCGAAGTCCTGCTGTTTGGCACAGACGACAACTGGTACACCGGCTGGGAACCCGACCCATCGGGAACGAGCGATCCTCGTCAAGCATGGTATCGAGAAACGTCCCGCGGAGCGCTTGCCAAGAGACGTGCTTGGCTCGCTCGCTCCTCGGACGGTGGCCGCACATGGAGCCAACCGAAAACCATCATCGACAAAACACAAACGATCGATGACAAAACCAATTGGAGCGAACTTCAACCCTATTTCAAGGAAAGTAGCATCGTCACTCTTTCCAAGTCGCATCTGTTGGCAACTAGTTATCGAAATGGTGCGACGCCTCACACGGTACTGTTAGAGTCGCTCGACCAAGGTCAACACTGGTCGGAAAGGGATCTTGCGTTGCCGCCCAGTTCATTCCATGCACACCTAACCCGTTTGCAGGGAGGGGTGCTTCTTTGCACTTATGTCACACAAGATATACCGCGTGGAATCTTTGCCGTAATCAGCCGTGATCAGGGACAAACGTGGGATTTGGGGCGCCCCTTTTATCTGGCACCAACGATGCCCAACCCGTTTGGTTGGCCAACATCATTGCAGTTACCGGATGGATCGATTGTCACTTCTTACACCATCAAGGGCTACGAAGAGTCGACACAAATTCACGATTCCGTCACCGAAGTCGTTCGGTGGAAACTACCTGATCGGACTACTCCTGCCATCCAACCCGTCAAGCAACCGCTTTTCGCGGAGGCCCATGACTTTCGCATGTACATGATGGGAATTACGGGGTTCACCGGCGGTGACTTACAGCAGATTTCTTCCTGGGAACACATCGCGTGCGAAAGATCGCAAATCCCGGGATACAAGGGAGCAATGGCCCGGTTTCCCGACGGAGAGATTCTTGTGACTCCATTTCAGGATGAATTGACAAAAATATTTCGTTCACGTGATGAAGGACGATCTTGGGAAAAACTAGACATGAAAGGCGACCCGATTCCGGGCAAAGAGCAATCGATGATTTGCTTGCGCGACGGCAAGACCGTTTTGCTGAAGACCGAAGCGAAAGGATCGCCTCTCTTTCGATCCACCGATCGTGGATTGACTTGGCAACGCATTGCCTACGGCGAGCCTACAGGCACAACTCGCAATTTCCTCCAACTGTCAGACGGTAGTGTGGTCATGTTTGGGTTTACGGGCACGGAGGAACCGACCCCAGAATCCCCCTGTACCACAGCGTGGCGCCTACGTTCCTTCGATGGAGGCTTGACTTGGCCTGAAAGAAAAGAGATCGAGACTTGGAACAACCCGGCCCCATTCCTCTGCGAGGTCAATGTGCTTGCCTTTTCCGATACAAATTTTCTGGCAGCAACGCGCGTCAATGGACCTTTGGCAAGAAAGATTGCCGGTGCTCCACCGATCGAAATTGGCGAAGGTGGTGGATTGGAGACCGACGAGTGTATGGTGCTCATGAATTCGACCGACGGCGGACTACACTGGTCCAACTTTCGCACTTTTCTTGGATACAGTGATGTCCACGTGCACCTATTGCAGTTGTCCGATGGGCGACTCTTGTGCGTCTACCGTCGGCGGTTCCTGCCGTTTGGCGTTGCAGCGGTCGTGAGCGATGACCAGGGCCAGACCTGGGACTTGGACCACCCACTCCTCATCGGCACACGGCCAACATGTTATGGGGGATGGCCGAGCAGCCTGGAGCTTGCCGATGGATCGATCCTCACAAACCGCGCTTGGATGCGGTGGCCGGACTCGATTTTCGAAGTGACTCGCTGGCGGCTGGACGAACGAAACCTGAAAAGCAAAGCCGAGTAACCTTCGGCCAGACAGCGTTCGTCCGGACAGCACGTCGGTGAGGCAGCAAATTGATACGCGCTCCGCTGGATTACGCCTTCGGCGGCCAATTGTCAGGAACTCGCCAACGCACGACCTCTCCAGTCATCTGCCGACCATGTTTCGGTTCAGGAGTATTGCGTGCTGGATCGGGCGGACCGTCACCAGGATTATCAATGCGGTGCGTATAGTAGCCGGTCAACATGGTACCGTCGTGCAGTTGCACACTACGGGGGTGACCACAATAGGCCGACCAACTATGCCAAGAAAGCAATATGGGATGATCCAAGTTCCAAGTCCGCCCTTCATCATGACTGCCGACAACCTGAGTTCCATACGGAAACTGTCGATTGCCATACAGCAGAAGTAGGCGACCATCCCGTAACCTAAATGGATAGGCACCAGCGGCTTGTAGTACCCCAAGTCCAGTGGGCACCGGTTGCGACCACGTCCTTCCCTGATCGGTGGAATAAAATTGATACGCCGCGTCACCTGCTTCGGAACCCAGAATCGCGTCTTTTCCACCGGGTACGACGTCCTGCAGGCCGTTTCGAAAGATCATCGCTGCACTGCTGCGAGTAATGCCAATAATGCGGCCCGAAGGTAATACCTCGTAACTAATCTCGTCGGAGTCTTTCTCCGTGGGCACTCGTGTGGGGTCGCCCCATGTCTTGCCATCGTCGGTCGATCGAATCACAAATGCCTCCCACTCGTACACGCCGACTTTGCGTGCTAAGTGAATCATGAGGGTTCCATCGGACAATTGGATCGCGCCTTGACACTCCCCCAACACCAGCCCACCTTCACCAGGCACGATGTCGTCCGGAAACTCCCACGTCTTCCACGTCTTGCCTCCATCGGTCGATCGGCTAATTCCGCCGCCATGACCGAGAATCAACGTACCGTTCTTCAGGCACCGAAGCCCCCCCACACGACCAGGCAAATCGAGTAGGACGGGTTCTCCGAACGTTCGCGCATTGTCATGAGAATACTGCAACGTGCAACGTGACGTTTCGTAAATTGGAGGCTCCACAAAACCGGCTACGACGATTGTCCCGTCCTGAAGTTGCGCTGCGTGAGGTTTACCCGCCTTTTCGAGTTTGACTCGTACGGCCGGGTTACGTTCGACCACCAACACTTCGTGCATGTTGACGCTGTCAAATCCGTTTCGCCGACCCGCCGGCTTCGGATACGGGACGGCCTGTCCAGCTTCCTGTCGCATCTGCTCAGTCGATATCACACCATCGGTAGGAGTGCGTTCTTGCTTTCCCTGTGTGACTCCACCAGTCAAGCCGACCGCAACCGATCCAGTTAGCCCCAACACTGTGGAGTTAAATTCGCGACGACGCATAGACAGCCCTTGTTTCAACTATGCCGATCCGGAGCATAGCCTTATTAACACGCTCCTCCCGAAACGACCACCCTGGGGTCAGAATAACGCGTTCCGGCCGACTGCTCCAGTTGCCACGGCGACGCCTAGGACAAATAGGGACCACCTCCACCTAGCGGACCAACCTAGTAAGTAAAAACTTGTGTCGCGAAACCAGGACCAAGAAACGGTCGAAACAATTTTTTTTATTGCCGAATCTACCGATCCTCTCGACGAAGTGATAATCTACCGGGCGGTGGTTTTATTGCCATTTTTACATGAAACAGCCCTTCGCAGTTGCAATTTCTTTGGAGAATCCCTCGATAACACGTTTCGTCGAGAATCGAGGTAACCCTATGGAGACCATCACGTTGAAATCCACGATCGCCAGAAGCGCGACCGATTCCCGGATCGGAATGAACATCACACAACTTGACACGCCGACACTGCTACTCGATCGTGCGGCCAGCGATCGAAACCTTGCTCAGATGGCAAACTTCTTTCAGCACCAGAATCCAAAGCTGCGACCCCACTTCAAGAACCACAAATGCACTACCCTAGCCAAACGTCAGCTTGCTGCTGGCTCCGCCGTGGGCATTACCTGCGCTAAACTGGGGGAAGCCGAAGTTTTGGTCGAACATGGCGTCACAGATATCTTGATCGCCAATCAAATTGTGGGAGAGCCTAAGGTAAACCGACTAGCCCGTCTAGCCGCAGAATCGCGGTTGGCGGTAGCCGTGGACCATAGGGATCAAGCGCTAGCAATTTCCGAAGCGGCAGTTCGTGCCGGATCTTTGGTTCATCTATTGGTCGAAATCGACATCGGCATGGGGCGCTGTGGCGTGCAGCCGGGAACTCCAGCCCTGGAGCTTGTGAAATCGATCTGTGATTTACCGGGCGTGCGATTCGGCGGCTTGCAAGCCTATGAAGGGCACCTTGTCAATCTGCTCGACCGAGCCGACCGTACGCGACAGGCAACGACGGCAATGCAGCAAGCCGTCGATACACGCCGGATGCTGGAACAGGCCGGGATCCCAGTGGACTGTATTAGCGGATGCTCGAGTGCAACGTACAATAGCACGGGCGTCATGTCCGGTATTGATGAAATCCAAGCGGGTACCTACGCCACAATGGACCGGCAGTATCAACGTCTCGTGCCCGAATTTGAGATTGCCCTTTCGATCTTGGTTCGAGTCATTAGTCGTCCGGGCCCCAATAAGGCGGTGCTGGATATCGGTGTGAAGGGGGCGGGGAGTGAGTTTGGCGTGCCGGCAATCCGTGACTATCCCGATGTCGAGATTCCTTTTTTCCTGGCGGAAGAACACGTTGTTGTGCAGAACGTGCCAGACTGGCGCATAGGCGATGTGCTGCATCTTATTCCCAGCCATGCTTGCACAACGTGCAATCTACATCGCGAGTTCGTCGTGCACGATGCGGGAACGGTCGTCGATGTTTGGCCGATCGAAGCCTCGGGACATCTGCGCTAATACCCTTACACACCAACGTAAGAACGATTGTCCCGGCAGCAACGTTTTCACCGTATCAAACGTCGAACACCATTGACGTTGTACTGACGTTGCATTGCTATCCGAGAATTGGACGCACGACTTCTCCGTGAACATCGGTGAGGCGGAAATCCCTACCTTGAAAGCGATAGGTAAGTCGCTGATGGTCAAATCCCAAACAGTTGAGAATCGTCGCGTTGAGGTCATGGACATGGACGGGATCTCGAACAATATTGTAGCCATAGTCATCGGTCTCGCCATAAACCAGGCCAGGCCTGACGCCACCACCGGCGAGCCACATTGTGAAGCAACGGCCGTGATGATCTCGACCATAGTCATCGAGTAGTCCACCTTGGCCGTAAACGGTCCGTCCAAATTCACCGCCCCAAATAACGAGCGTGTCGTCCAACATTCCCCGCTGCTTGAGGTCAGTTATGAGTGCCGCCTGAGGCTGGTCAACATCTTGACACTGCTTTGGAATATTCGTCGGCAAATTACTGTGTTGGTCCCATCCTCGGTGATACAACTGCACGAATCGTACTCCACGTTCGAGCAATCGCCGTGCCAAAAGGCAATTGCTGGCAAACGTGCCTGGATTGCGGGCCTGATCGCCGTAAAGATCGAAGATAGCCTCAGATTCGGACGAGAGATCGGTCAAGCTAGGTACCGAACTTTGCATGCGAAATGCCATTTCGTATTGTGCAATCCGGGTCGCAATCTCCGGATCACCCGATTGCTCAAATTCTTGCTGATTCAACGTGGCAATCCCGTCCAGCATCTGACGGCGCAATTGACGGTCAATACCGGGAGGATTCGAAAGATAGAGCACCGGATCGCTTCCACTACGGAGCTTGACCCCTTGATGACTCGACGGCAAGAACCCACTCCCCCAAAGTCGTTCGAGCAATCCTTGATTGGCGTCAGACCCTGTCCCGTGCGAGATAAGGACCATAAAAGCGGGCAGGTCTTCGGCCTCACTTCCCAAACCGTAACTCGTCCAAGCTCCGAGTGATGGTCGCCCAGGTTGCTGCGACCCGGTTTGAATATAGGTGATCGCCGGATCGTGATTAATCGCCTCTGTGTGCATGGAACGAATCACGCAGATGTCGTCCAAGACCTGCCCCGTATGAGGCAGCAGATCGCTCAGCCATGTCCCACTTGCGCCAGCTTGACGAAAACCAAATTTGGGAGCGATCACAGGAAAGCTCGTCTGGCCGGACGTCATCCCCGTTAGTCGCTGCCCTTGACGTATCGAATCAGGCAGATCTGTTCCGTGCAATTGCTTCAACTTCGGCTTGTAATCCAACAGATCGATGTGCGACGGACCACCAGACTGAAAAAGGTAGATTACCCTTCGCGCTGTGGGAGCCAAATGCGTTACCGCACGCGCGACTGTGGCCATTCGAGGGTCCGGTGCAAGCGGCACTGCCGCATCGGCATCTGACATGAGTAGGGAAGCGAGGCCGGCAGTACCGACCGCGCCCGCCGCGCCTCGCAAAAACTGGCGTCGTTGTAACTGTCTATGATATTGTTCAACGGGATTCATCGCTTCGAAATCGTCTCGTCAAGGTTCAGGATCATGCTTGTTACGGTGGTCCAGGCTGCCAGTTCTTCTGAACGAACTGGCACGTAATTCCGCGACTGCCCAAAAGTCACAAGCTTTTCTGCATCGCTGGAACGCACCTGAAACCAAGCTCGCGCCTTTGTGAGTTTCTCCCGTAATACTTGTAATTCTTCGACTCGCGGTAGTCGTGAGAGGGCAATCTGGTACGCATATTTCAACCGTTCATCGTCCGAATCACTGTGAACGAGCGTTCTATGGGCAAACATGCGTGCTGCTTCGACATAGGTGGGATCGTTAAGCAGCACGAGTGCCTGCAAAGGAGTGTTGGTTCGGGCTCGACGTACGACACAGGTTTCTCGATCTGGCGCATCGAACGTCGACAAAGTCGGCGGTGGACACGTTCGCTTCCAAAAGGTATACATTCCGCGTCGGTAGAGATCCTCTCCAGTATCATGAACATAGATAGCACGCCGAAGAACCGACACATCTTCCCACAAGCCGTCCGGTTGGTACGGCTTGACGCTTGCGCCACCGATGCGTCCAGCCAGCAACCCGCTAATCGCCAGTGCATTATCGCGCACCGTTTCGGCAGGCAATCGATATCGCGGCCCGCGTGCCAGTAACCGATTGTAGGGATCGCGACGCGTCAATTCGGCGGTCGTACGTGAAGACTGACGGTAAGTCGACGAAAGAGTAATTAACTTGACAATGGCTCGAGTATCCCATTGGGTGCGTACCAGCTCCGTCGCTAACCAATCCAGTAACTCAGGATGGCTGGGAGAACTCCCCTGAACGCCAAAGTCTTCTACGGTTTCCACTAAACCAACGCCAAAAAAGATTTCCCACCAACGGTTGACGGCAACCCGCGCTGTCAGCGGATTCGCTGTGTCGGTCAACCATCGCGCCAGTTCCAAACGGTTCGAAACCGAGGGATGATCGACGGTCAAAAAGACGTCCGGAACACCTGGCTGCACCACTTCGCGGCGCTGGTCGTACTGGCCACGTTGAAGGACGAATGTCTCTCGACGTTGCTCCATCTCGCTCATCGCCATCATGACGGGAAGCGATTTGTCGAGTGCTTCCAGCAACCGTTGAATCTCTGCTTGCTCCTGTCGCAGTTGTCGCGAAACGGGGTCAACGGCCGACAGAAAATACTGCCGCAACTGCTCGACTTGTTCTCGAGAACGATTCGTTCCGGGAGTTTGCAGCACGGGCATAATCGCGATCAACCCCCCAGTCGCCATAAGTTCTTGCGAAGCATCGAGGGTCAGTGCTTCGGAATAAAGTTGCACATCGTCAATCCGTCCTGTAAATGGTAACGTCGAGTGACGCCTCCCGATGTGAAATGGCTTGTCAGTGATGAGTGTGCCATCGAGTTCCTGATCGGTCGTCTTTTCGTAGGCGGCCATGTTGCCATTGATGAATACTCGAACGCCTGAACCAGTGCGTGATCCGTCGTACGTCACAACGAGATGATGCCATTCATTTAACGTAACAGGTTCCGTCGTCACAACTTTGAAGGCTCGGTCGGGCCAATGATGCACAAAGTGGCAGGCCACCTTTCCATCTTCGATCAACACATCGTAACCACGGTATCCATCTGTTTCGTCGATCTTCGACAACAGAGCCGCTGGGCCGGCCGTCGCTGACAAGAACCTCACAGCCAGCGAAAATGGTTGGCCACTGTCAAAAGATCCGATCTGCCCCGCGTCAACAAAGGTTTCGCCATCAAACTCCAAAGCGGATTCGAGTTGTCCGGAGCTAATCGATGCCTTGCCATGAACGGTACCCGCACTCGATGCGTCCGCAACGTTGCGCACTTGTCCTGCATCAACGCTATCTAGGGGAAAATGTGCAACGGGACTCAGTTTCGTCAAAGTCGATTTCTGATCGGCGGATAGGCGATGCTCCCACTCCGCCAGATCGGCGTTGATGTTCGCTGCGCGGTCCGCCAACAGTTGGCCAATTTGACCAAGTCTGTTGGAAAGACGTAGCTGCTCTTCCTGCTGCGTTGGCGTCGGAACCTTGAGCAAATTGCCGGCCATTTTTGCTCCGTCGTGCTCGACAATTTTGTCCGACACGTTGTCAAAAAATGCTGCGAATCGATAGTATTCTTTTTGCGTAAATGGATCGAATTTATGATCGTGACATCGAGCACATTGCAGAGAAATACCAAGAAACACCGTCGCAGTTGTGTGTACGCGATCGGCTACATATTCCACATGATATTCTTCGTCGATAACGCCTCCCTCGGTCGTGATCACGTGATTACGATTGAATCCGCTGGCGACCTTTTGAGGAATCGAAGCATTGGGAATGAGATCACCCGCGAGCTGTTCAGTAAGAAATTGATCGTAGGGCATACCTGTCGAGAACGCATGTATCAGCCAATCGCGCCAAGGCCACATCGTGCGGGTATCGTCATTGTTGTAACCGTTTGTATCAGCGAAGCGGGCTGCGTCGAGCCAATGCATGGCCATACGCTCGCCGTATCGTGGTGACTGCAACAATCGATCGACGACCCGCTCATAGGCATCAACAGAGGAATCCTCAAGAAACGTCTGTATTTCGTAGGGAGTAGGGGGTAATCCCGTGAGATCCAGAAACACCCGCCGCAACCACGTTGCGCGGTCTGCTGCCGGCGATGGAGATAGACATTCCGCCTCTAACCGACCCAACACAAATAGATCGATCGTGTTCCTGGGCCATGTGGTTTTCCGGACACCGGGTAAAGGTGGCCGCTGCGGTCGCGTAAATGCCCAATGCGGCGCGTATTCCGCCCCGGCAGCGATCCAACGGCGCAATAGTTCACGCTGCTCGCCGCTAAGCGGCTTTTGCGTCTCCGGCGGCGGCATCACCGTACCATCATCGGTTGAATCGATACGATTGACGAGTTCGCTGGCTCCCAATTCTCCCGGGACGATCGCCAACGCTCCACTCTCTGTTTTCATGCGGGAAGCCGCCTGCTCGTCAAGACGCAATCCTGACTTGCGGCTCGCTTCGTCGGGACCGTGACAGTTGAAACAGTGATTCGAAAGGATGGGCCTAATATCACGCGTATAGTCGATCGACTCGGCGCAAGAAATGGGGCTAATGAATCCGCAACAGGCGATCCAGATCGCGAAGGTGGCAAGTCCACGCAGGATCGTGGTGACTGACTGGAATGCAAGTCGCGTGGGGGTGCCTCGAGTTGGTAACCTACGAAAACAAATCATGCGATTCCATTGCCGGTGGCGATCGATAACTAGCCGGTCTGACTCCGCCAAATACGTCGGCGGAAGGGACATGAAACCACCCTAACTTAGCGAAAACGTCTCATTGTAGGGGTGCATCTTAGTGGTGCCCGACCATTTCTACAGTATACTTAAATCTAACCCACGAGTCACGAACCGCAGTTAATCCCATGGAACACTCTTACGTCTGTGACGCATGCGGTGAAGACATCGTAGTACCGATCGATATCTCACAAGGCACAAGTCAGGAATACGTCGAAGACTGCCCCGTCTGCTGCCGACCGAATGTGGTCCGGGTCGAAATCGACGACGACGGTGATGCTCGTGTTTGGGCTTCACCAGAGTAGTCTAGCCCATGCCTACTATTCCGACTGCTCAGCGATTGCCGCCGCGAAACTAAATAGCCAGTCTTTAAACTAGAATATCGTTTATAACGCGACCGTGGACATCGGTAAGACGAAAATCACGCCCTGCATAGCGAAAGACCAGTCGTTCGTGGTCTAACCCCATCAGATGCAGGATCGTAGCGTGCAGATCATGGACGCTCGTTGGATTCTCCAGTGCTTTGAATCCGAATTCGTCCGTTGACCCATAGATTGTTCCGCCTCGAACGCCGCCACCGGCCATCCAAACGCTGAATCCGTAGTGATTATGATCTCGGCCAGCTTGCGCCTTACCATCGACGGTAAGTTCCACCGTGGGCGTTCGGCCGAATTCACCTGCCCAAATGACAAGAGTATCTTCAAGCATTCCACGTTGCTTGAGATCCGTCATAAGTGCTGCAATGGGCTGGTCCAGTTCTCCCGCTAATTGTCGGTGATTTTTTTCAACTTCTGTATGGCTATCCCAAGGATGGGCAGGTCCGTGCCACAACTGAACGTAACGAACTCCACGTTCCACAAGCCGTCTTGCAATGAGCGTTTGCCGTCCGTGAACTCCGTCTCCGTACATATCAAGCGTCTTTTGCGATTCATGTGACACATCAAACGCTTCCGCTGCTTCCATTTGCATACGGAAGGCCAACTCAAACGACTGAATGCGAGCGTCAAGTCGCTCGTCGATTCGGCCGTCTCGATGCCCTTGGTTCAATGTTTGCAAGAGGTCCAATTGTCGTCGCTGCACTTCAACTTTAGCGTGCGGACTGCGAATGTTCTCGATCAGACGCTCGATATCGCGGTGCTGTGGATCGACGTAGGTACCTTGGAATGCACCTGGCAAGAAACTCGATTGCCAGTTCTCGGGTCCCTTGAGCGGATAACCGCTGGGGCACATCGTAATGAATCCCGGCAAATTGCTGTTTTCCGAACCGAGGCCATACAATAACCATGCTCCCATACTGGGACGAGGCAGCACCGAATTTCCGCAATTCATGAGCATTAGGGACGGTTCATGATTCGGAACCTGTGCGTACATCGATCGGATAACAGCAATATCGTCGACATGGGCAGCCGTTTTTGCAAATAGCTCGCTCACCTCGATGCCACTTTGGCCGCATTTCTTGAACCTAAACGGGGATGGAAATGCAGACCCCGTTTTACTCTCCGTGGCAAACGTCTGCGGGAGGGGCTTGTCCGCATACTTCGTCAAGAGAGGCTTGGGATCGAATGTATCAATATGGGAAGGACCGCCGTTTAGGAAAAAATGAATGACTCGTTTGGCCCGCGGTGCAAAGTGGGACTGTTTTAAACCGGTGGATCCCATCGGCAAACCGGAATTGCCAAGCAAAGAATCGGAGAGCAAATGCGTCAAACCGAGAGTGGCGAACCCCATGCCCGACCGCTCCAACCAGTCGCGGCGGCTAATTGGCCCCTCGGGAGAGTGGCGGGCTTCGTTGTTCATCTCTTTATCCCCTGTCTCAGCTGAACCTCAGCAAAACTGGCCTCGTGGCAAGATGCCCAGGCCGCACAGCTCTATTCTAGGCCCCCCAGGCTACCTTACCCGAGCTGCCCTCCATTCTAGCCAATTCTGTCACAAACTACCCTACCCCAGATAGGGGATTCGCCCTAGTCGACGAACATGAATTCGTTTGACATCATTAGAACTTGGGCAACCTGTTCCCATCTGTTTAACGGCCGATCCGTTGGCCCGGTAAAATCTTTGGTGGAATTCCACTCGTGGACTTCTCCTCCATCCTTACTATTTACGACCGCCGTGGTGGGCTTGCCACGAATGACGGGCCCCCAGAGGAAATCGTCAACTTCGGAATTTGCGTGACCATAAACGACAAAATCGATCGTTTCCCCTTTAGTAACGGTTAGCCCGTCAGAATTCATCGTCGCCTTGGCGTTGTGAACTTTTGCGGAACCCAGAATACCTTTTTGGCTCGATACAATCCAACACTGGATTCCATCACCCTCTTTCTTCTGATGTTCGATGGACGACTGAATGCTTACGACCAGGTCCGTAGGTGCGGTCCACCTTCGAATAACCGAAATGCCTTTTTCGTTACCGGCATTCCCACCTTCGGCGGTCAATTTCAGTTCTTCGAGGGAGGGCAGCAAGAGACCGCCGTTCCAGGCGTCACTGCTAAATTGCGGAAACGTCTGAAAAGAATCTAGACGACCAACGGTTTCATTCACGCGCCCAAATCCATACTGCCAGGCCAACGATTGGGCGGTCGGGGAAGGGGTCGGTCCTTCGTCCGAAGCGGTGTGAAGAAAGGCCAGCGCCTGATTACGTTGCTCGGTCGTGGGTTCACGCTGGTAGACTTCTCGGTACACGTGGTCCAACTTAGTAATGTCGTCGGCATCGGCGGCAGTCAGCAACACCAGGGCGCGTGCCCGATTTGCGAGAAAGGGATGATTCAAGGCAAACAACGCTTGTTGCGGAACCATCGTTTCTGTGCGTTGAGCGATATGCAAGTCCGGACTCGCAAAATCGAACATACGGTGGACGGTCGGTAGGTACTGTCGGTCAACGATTCCATACAAGGTGCGGCGTACGTTTCGATCGTCCGCTGGAAACAATACCGTCGCCTTACCACCACGACGTAGATCTAATTCGTGCGTCGTTGCCAAGAGTGTATCTCGCAACTCCTCAAACGTAAGTCGGGTTGCGTTCATTCGCCAAAGTAAACGATTTACAGGATCAACCTCTAAGGCCTGTCGCACTCGATCTGTGTCCACAAATCCGCCGGACACTTGCTGGTAGGCATTGGACAGCATGATGTATCGGTGCATGGATTTGGTACTCCAACCCTGTTCGACCGATTGGCGAGCCAGCCAGTCGAGCAATTCAGGGTGGCTGGGCGGATCGGCTCGCACGCCAAAATCACTGGGCGTGTCAACAAGTCCGCTGCCAAAATGATGCATCCAAATCCGATTCACCCAAACTCGTGGCGTCAGAGGATTTTGAGGATCAGCGATCGAGCGTGCCAATTCCATACGGCCGCTCCCATGCGCAAAAGCGGGCGCATCCGTCCCTGCCATGAGTGACAGAAATCGTCGCGGAACCTGTTCTCCTTTATTTGCCGGATTGCCTCGACGAAAGACACGGGGTTCCCGCAGCCAAGTTCGATCGACCAGCGCCACAGCAAATGTGGGAGGTTGAGGAGATTGGATGAGCCATCGGTCGAAATCGCTTTGAGCGTTCCAAACAGTCTCCCGCGTTGCGCGATCGAAAAAGAATTCGATGTTGACAATGGGCTCATGGGGAACTCGGCACGGAGAATTTTCAGCGTAGAGTACCTGACGTACCGCTTCAGCGTCCACATTCGCTAGAGACTTGGGAGGTTCTGTCGACTTCTCCTTTGCCTCGGAGCACATCTGTTGCCACTCGCGCTCGATGTCACTCAGTAATTGACCATAGCGTTCAGCAACTTCCCGCATACTGCCAGGCGGTTCTTGAAACGCGGCGGCAACCATCGGATTAAGCGAAGAAGCGGACATGTCACGGAGCGACTGTGTAACCTCTTCGGCGTGACCAGCAAAATCATCGGTAGGCAGTTGTGCATAGCGATGCCAGGCAGCCATAACCGCATCATTTCTCCGACCCGACTCCGCCAGGAAGGCTTGCCATCGTCGCACGAACATTGGCTGGATGTCGTCAACGCCAAGAACTTGACCAAAACCTTCTTCTGGGTATTTGTGAAGTTCCAACTGCGATAACAAGTAGTCGGTACACCGGCGGCGTACGCGTTCATTTGCCGCAGCAATTTGTTCCGCGAGTACTTCGTCACGCTTTGCTTCGCGCTTCTTCAATTCCGCTTCAAAGGCTTCGTGCGACGCGTCGTTTGATATCGGCGGGTCCGCGATCCTTACTTGCTGCTCCTTACAATTCTGAAACACGCCGTATAGCGAATAATAGTCGGCCGTCGGGATTGGGTCATACTTATGGTCATGGCAGCGAGCACAGGCAACTGTAAGCCCCATGGTACCGCGGGTAAGAACATCGATTCGGTCGTCAATAATTTCGTGTGTTATTCCCAGAAATCGCCGACCTAGGGTGAGGAATCCCATTGCCGCCAATGCCTGGGGATCATCCGGCGCGACTTGATCGGCAGCTATTTGGAGCAGCAAGAAGCGGTCGTAGGGAAGATCGTTATTGAATGCGTCAACTACCCAATCGCGATATGCAGCAGACTGAATAAAATTGCGCTCTTCAGCGCCTGGAACGTATCCTTTCGTATCCGAGTAGCGAGCGACGTCCAACCACTTCCGGGCCCAGTGTACACCGTACTGCGGAGAGTCCAACAGTCGCTCGATGAGCCTTTCATACGCGTCGGTATCGGTAGCCGGATCTGTCAAGAAGTCCTGGACGTCACTTAAAGTAGGTGGCAACCCCGTCAAATCATACGTCGTTCGTCGGATCAACGTCCGTCGATCTGCCCGTGGCGAAGGACGCATCCCTTTTGCTTCCAATTGGGCCAACACAAACATATCAACCGGGTTACGACACCATGCAGCATCCACAACCGTCGGTAGTGGAGGGTCGGCCACCAGCTGAAAGGCCCAGTGTTCTTTTTGGCGTCTCGCGACGTCCGAATCTGACTGCTGAGCAAGCGGGCCATCCGCGGGCCACACGGCCCCCATTGCGATCCATCGTTCAAGAATTCCTACTTGCTCGCTATTCAAGCGAGAGTCAGGCGGCATGCGTAATTCACCCGTTTGGCGAATTGCTTGAACCAAAAGGCTCGATTCAACATCCCCGGGAACGAGGGCCGGTCCCGTATCGCCACCCCGCAACAAGCTGCCCAAAGAGTCAACTCGCAAACCGGCCGATTGCTCCTCAGCGCCGTGGCAATCAGCACACTGGGAAATCAACAGAGGGCGAACTTGAGATTCAAAGAAATCGGACTTGGCAGCCAAATCCTCCGGCGCCTCGCCCATCACAAATACCGGACTCAGAAGGCCATAGACAATGGCGACGCAGGCGACGATCAGCCGTTTCGGAAGCTTGCCAGCAACGACAGGATTTGGCTTGGGCATGGCCTTGAACTCTAATTGACGGGGCGCTTTCGGCCGTGGTGGGAGTGTACGACGGGAAGGTTGCCGAAACGGCCCCACTTCGGGCATTCGCAGTCTCAGCTATCAGTCCGGCGCACTGACCTAAGTATAGCGGTTGCCGTGGCGAATTTCCACCACAAAGCGGCCCCGAGCGGGGCAACCGGGATACCGGCAACTCTCGCCACCTGCTTCCCGGCCGACAAACTCAAGCACGCTAACTACTATGGTATATACAGCCTTTTGCTGGCGAGAATGCTACCTCGTGTGCGTGAGCGTTTTTTTGTTGCAAGGGTACACCAGCTGAGCGGGCCTGGAGACCGGCTCTACGGACCCACGTCGGGTATTCTCCTACGGCTCGCTCAATTCCTTGGCGTAGAGTACCGACCATTCCGACACTTCTTCGACCATGTCTCGGGCGCGACGTTCGGTGAGGCTCAGGACGGGCAAAATCTATGCACCGGGATCAGTCGTTGGGTGCGATTGCGCAGTTCGCATCCGCGCCATTAGCTTCGGCCGCGTGCGATTTCAGCATGCGCACCATCACAGCCGAACGATTTGCCAATCGTTCACATTCCGATTGGAAACGAATTCCATTGAGACTGGCAACCATCGCTGGCAAGACCGCCGCCAGGAATACTAACCATGGTGTGTAGGCATGCCATCGGTCAATCGTCCCCCAGAGCGAGAAATGAAAAAAACTAGCGAGTAAGATCGATATATCGAACGCGACAATTACAATGACAATACAGTTGAAATATCGGGCCAGCGATTCCGTAAAGTGGGCCACGCCGCGCAGGGTTTGAGCAGTACGCTGATGATAGCGCAACTGCCCCGCGATCCAGTGGTCTTGTACATGCTGCAAGACAGTAATCGGATCAATCCGCACAATCGCCGGACGCTCATCACTGTAGCTCCGCCGATCGAAGTCTCTCGGCAAAATACTCCTCACCATCGCTCGAAACAGCCAATCGATCGAGCTTTGCCGATGCGAACGTGAGTTGAATTGAGGAGGTGACGCCGAGGGAGGATGGAAAGGACCTGGACGGTCACCGAAAAGTCCAAATGGACGTGAAAAGACCCAGACAGTCAAATTAAGTTTGAGACAGTTGCGGTTTGCTTTTTCGTATCTGATCATTCGTATCTGATCATCCGCAGTGCGTTAGCACCCGGTTGTTGCGTTGACATTGAATCTATGTTTGACGCGAATTCCAATGGAACCCCAGCACCAGAAACCGGACGCTAACGCAGTCATGACGCCCGGCGCACGAGTTCATACAACATGACACCCGCCGCTACCCCGACGTTTAGCGAATCGGCACCCGGACACATTGGCAAGCGGACCGTTGTTTCACAATAGCTGCGCAGCAAGGGAGACAGTCCCGATCGTTCTTCGCCGAGGGCGATGGCAATTGATGTCGGCGGGTCGAACTCCGTCCACACATTTAGCCCGTCGGGGGCGAGTCCGATCAGGTGTATGCCGTTAGTATCGAGCCAATGTCTCAAATCATTTGGGGACACACGCACCATCGGCACATGCAGTAGTCCTCCCATACTCGCTCGAACAACGGCTGGATCGAATGGATCACAGTCCGGTCCGATAAAGATAATGCCAGTTGCTCCCGTAGCGTGGGCAGAACGGATAATCGTTCCTAGGTTTCCTGGTGATCGGATTTGCTCGATCACGATCCATCCGATCCCGCCGTGACGATGAGACTCGTTGAACGGTATCCATTGTTGCCTCACAACCGCTCCAATACCCGACGCACGCGGAGTGGTAGATACAGATCGGAAAGCTTCGGGAGTCACTCGCACACAACGCACGCCCGACCGATTCAACTGACGGATCACAATTTGTGCCGGTACGCTCTTTAAGAGGATTGGCGAGTAGATCACCGACTCCCACTGCCGCCCTGCTTGACATGCCTGCAGGAAGTGCCGCACTCCTTCGATCCAATAACAGCCTGTGCGTTCTCGAACGTCGAAACGTCGCAGAGATTTCAAGAAGTTAAGATGGTGAGCAAGATCGAAGGGGGAATCATCGCGTTTGGGCATCCTTTTCGCCGGTCGCTGCCGGACGGTATCGAGTGGGAGTGGACAGTTGCCAACCAGGGTCAAACGTTGTCAAAATTTAGCAAAGAGCCGACCGACTGTCGATGCCCGAAAAAAAAGACCAAAAAAGACCAGGACAGTCAGCATAAGTTGTTGGGATAAGTTTGGGAAAAGACCAGGACAGTCAGGGAAAAGACCAGGACAGTCATGATTAGTATGATTAGTAGGAGACAGTCATAATTAGTAGGAGACAGTCATGGTTGGGGGCGGGAACGGAAAATAGGCGGAATGGCGAAGACGGGCTGACGGGCTGGTACGGAAATCGACCGTGGCGGAGGTTGGCGGACAGAAATTCTGCCCGCGGATGGCCAGAGGGCCCGTGAAATGGCTTTAGAGACCCTTGAGTGCGCGCACGCTGAGCGCAGAAGGGTCTTGCCATCGATTAAAATTGGGACTAGCGACTGGCCACTAGCCGGAAAG